>SKZP01000352.1 GCA_007127275.1 Planctomycetota bacterium | reverse complement strand
GCAAGACGGCGCCGAGACGCAAAACGGCAAGCGAAACAGCCACTCCGTCACGGCAAGCAGGTCGCGCAAGACGCCGCAGCCGAGTGCCGGCCGTGAAACCGAAGGCCTGCCGAAGCCGGGCTCCCGCTACCGCTCCCTCGGCGTGCGTCTCGTGCACCACGCCGTCGTGCAAAGCAGCACCTTCTCCGGCGAGCGCCTTCTGCTGGGAATCTTTCGCCTGCTCAAGCTCAAGGTCGCAACGCTCCTTTCGACGGAGTTGGCGAGCCACCTCGACGAGCTGCCCGACCCGCTGCGGGTCGCGGTGCGGGAAATGAACGACGCCGTGCAAACGGGCAAAGTCGCCGCGCTGTTGCAGCAATCCATTGAGGACGTGCCCAGCGTCGTGGAAAAGATTTTCCCGACGAAGTTTCGCGACCACCGCGACGAGGTTTCGCGCCGCAACTTCACGCTGCTGACCATGTTCGCGGCGCGCGTGCTCGACGTTTTCACCGCCGGCGAGTCGCAGTGGACGCCGCTCAGCACGAGCGACTCGCAGTCGTTGCTGCCGCACCTTGCGGAGAGCGTCGAGGTACAATACCCGTGGCTTGAGTTGCGCGAGGAAGCCTGGGAGTGGCTCACGTTGACCTGGGACGAGGTGCGTGTGCAGATTGCCCCGCACATCAAGGCGCTGACGCGGGTTGTGCGCCAACTGATGGAGCTTGACGTACAGTGGCCGACGCCGGAGGAGGCGGAAGCGGTACTCAACGCCGACGAGCCGTTGCGCCCGCGCGCCAGTGCCGGGATGCCGGAGGCGACGCGCCGCTTGGGCTTCGCCAAGGGGTGGGACGCCACCGAAGCGAAGTCGAAAAAGAAAAGGAAGAAGACCCGCCCGCAGTCGTCGCAACCGCCGACATCCTCGAAAGAAGCAAGCGCCAAGGCGGCGAGCGCGAGTGCCAGTGTGAGTTCCGACGAGGAACTCGACGACGAGGAACGGCTCGCGCAGGAAGCAGCGGAGAAGCTTGCGGATCCGTGGCTGCTGCTCGGCGGCGGTGCGCTGTTGCCCCAGCCGGTGCGCGAGTTGCTGATTGAGCAGATGAGCGAGATTGACGACGCCGGCCTCTCGCTAGCTACGCCGAAGCTCTGGCCGCATCACGGCGACCCGACGACCGCCGTGGCGCTCGGCGCCTGCGAGGCGGAGCAAGCCGTACAAGCAGGGGTGAAGCTGCAGGTGCTCGACAGCCAGCGTGTGTTGCAGTTCGACATTGGCATTCGCAGCGACCGCTTCGTGCCATTGTTTACCCGCGGCACGCCGACGCAACAATTGGTCGCCGAACCGTTGCCATTCGAGCCCAGCCTGCCGTTGATGGTCTGGTACCGCTACCTCGACGGTGCCGAGGCGCCGACCTTGCTCGGCAGCTTCGAAAGCGCCCCGGACGGCCCGGGCCCACTGTATGTAACGCTACTTCCCCGCGGCCACGGCGCCTGGACACTCGAGCTCACCCGTGGCGGGCCCTACGAACCCCGTGAGCCGGCACGCACGCCAAGCGTCACCTTGAGCCCCGCCGAGCCAATCACACCGCTCGAGCTGACCCTCTACAGCGGAATTCATTGACCGAAACCGAGGGGGCGAGGAGCGCCGTGTGCGGCGCCCGAATCCCGGAGCGTTCTGACGAAACCGGCAGGCGGTGCCAGCCACGCCCCGCGCTCGCTGCGGCATGAAAGACACAACGGCAGCGCGGTTTTCCCTCGGAGGGCTTGCGCCTTCCGCTCGCCTCATCTACGGAAACCTTGCCGCATGCGGCTTGCACTCACCGCTCGGCCCCAATTCGTGAATCCAACCACCGAAACGCTGCATGTCACAACTGCCCACGCGCGAAGACCTCGACGGCCTGAGCATCACCCTCGAAGTTGAGGAAGAAGTGCTGCTCTACATCTTTCTCGGCCGCGACGGGCGCATTGAGCGACTCGGCAACGGGGAGCCGATTCCGGAGGACGCGGAGCCCCCTGAATTGCGCAGCGGCACACTCAACGAGGGGGAGCGCTACTTCGAAACCCTGCTCGACTACGTCACGGACGAGATGCTCGCGCGGCCAGGGCATTACGAGATGCCGGAACAACAAGGGGAAAGTTGCCGACTTCGTTTGGTCTTCCACCTCCCCGGGGAACGGGTCAGCGGCCTCGAGTTCGAGTTCGGCTCCGAATCCGAGGGACCGCCGAGTGAAGTGAACGAGTTCGTGCATACGGCCCTCGACCTCACCGAGCCCTGGTACACGGGGCAGTGAGAAGAGCTTTCTTTGCAAGCGGGAGGTCGGGCCCGCTCATTAACCGAGTGCGCCTCGGGGGCAGCCACAGCGGGCGGGGGGATGCCGCTGAGCTGCCACACCGAGGCGCGGTATTCGTTCACCGAGGAACTCGCGAGTGTCGTTGGATGCAGTGCACTCATCCGCGGCCGCCGCCGGACACGGGCGGAGCGCTCATCCTTATCCCTTTTGTGCTTGCGGGTTGATTACGTGCACAGCGATCTCGTTGAGCTTCGAGTCGGCGTGCTTCTCTTCGGCGAGCGTTTGCTGCAGGAGCTGCATATCCGCCTGGCGGCCGAGTTGCTGCGCGTAGGTGGCGACGCAGCCGTAGCCGGCAATTTCGTAATGCTCAATGCGCTGCAGTTGCGCAATGATTCCCGCGTCGACCGCCGCCGGATCCCCCGCGGAATGGCTGACGTGGCGGCTGTCCTTGATCAGTCCGCGCATGGAGCGCGACGACTCGCCACCCGGTTTGATGCCGAGCGACTCAAAGACCTTTTCGAGGCGTGCCTTGTGCTGGTAGGTCTCCTGCAGGTGATGGTCGATCGCCGCCAAGAGTTGCGGATGATGCGCGTCCTCTTTCATCTTGGGAAGCGCTTCGCAGAGTTGGTCCTCGGCATCGTAGAGGTCGCGCAACTGCTCGATATACAGGTCGTTGAGGTTGTTCAGGTCCATACAGGCATGCTCCTCGAATCCCCGCGGGCTGCAGATGGCGGCGATGCGCCAACAACGAGCCGGCTCGATCGACCGAAAGATTCGAGCCACGCCACTCGCCACGCAAGCAAACGGTCGCGTACCGACGCTGATTCCCACAACCGCGGATATGCCCCGCGCAGGTCGCGAACCCGGGAGGTTTCGGGGATTCGCAAACTCCCGTTGTTCCGCCGCGGAGTCAACGAGTTCGCAGTCGTTCCCCGCGCAGAGCTTGCGCTTCCTCTGGTTTCTCAAGTCGTACCGGCATTCGGACAACTCGCCTAGATAGACCGCGAAGCCCAAACGGCATGGTAGCTCGCGCCGCCGCTCCTCGAGCGCCTCTGTCCTCAATCGGACACCGCCTGGAACGAACTTACCGAGGAGGACGACGGGCGGTCGCCGCGGCTGAGAGTGACCTCTTCGACGAATTCGACCATGGCGTCGGCGACGTCGACGTTGTTCGCGCGCTCAATCCCCTCGAGCCCGGGGGCGGCGTTGACCTCGAGAATCATCGGCCCGAGGCTCGTCTCCAGCACGTCGACCCCGGCAATCTCCAAGCCGAGCGCGCGGGCGGCGTCGATCGCGGCGCGTTCATAGTCCTCGTGCAACGTGACCGGCTCCCCTTTGCCGCCACGGTGCAAGTTGGAGCGAAACTCTTCGTTCTTGTCGGATTCGCGCCGCATCGCGGAAACGACGCGGTCGCCGACGACGATCACCCGCAGGTCGCGCCCCGAGGCCTCGTGCACGAAGCGCTGGATCATGATGTCCTGTCCCATCGAACTCATCATGTCGAGGATCGAGCGCAAACTGGCCAGCGAGTTGAGCAACATCACGCCCACGCCTTGCGTGCCACGAAACGTCTTTACCACCACCGGCAAGCCGCCGACCGCCTCGATTGCTTGCTCAATATTCGTCGTCGTGCGCGTCAACACCGTCGGCGGAATCGGAATCCCCGCCGCACACAACGCCTGCAGCGCTTGCACCTTGTCGCGGGAGCGCTGAATGGCGTCGGCACGGTTGACCACAGGTACACCGAGCATCTCGAATTGGCGGACAATCGCGAGACCGTAGTCGGTTATGGATTGTCCAATGCGCGGCAACACCACATCGACACCGTCGACGCTTTGCTCGAACGACAAGTCGAGACGCTGGCTGACGACGAGATTGCCGACGAGCGGATTCGCGACCTCCACATCATGACCGCGAACTCGAGCTGCCTTGACAAGGCGGCGCGTCGAATATAGGAAGCGATTGCGCGACAGTATAAGAATTTTCATGGTCGTGGCACCGAAACGCGCTCCACCCTCGCGCAATCCACAACATACCGCAGACGCTCTGTTCACGCCCTTGCGTAGCGAGCGCTGCAACAAATCGGCGCGGCGCGCCACCCGGCATAAACAAGCACTACCATCATTTCAACGAACACGGAGACTCTTCGCCATTGGAACCTCCGCGACAACGCGACGCACCATGCCCGCGACCTGTGATTCTACTCCAACGTTC
>SKZP01000335.1 GCA_007127275.1 Planctomycetota bacterium | reverse complement strand
CCGCGGCGGCCGAAGGCATTCGCTGGCCGGGGTCGGGGTGCAGGCAGCCGGCGAGGATCTCCGAGAACTGCACGCTGACCTCGGGGGCCTTGTAGTACGCCAGTGTCACCTCCTGGGCGAGTTCGGCAAGCACGGCCGGCGGTGGCTCCTGCGTGATCCCGCTGTAGAGGAGCCGGGCGAAGACGTAGACCGAGCTTGCCATCCGCGCCTCCGGCTCAACCTCCTCGAAGCTGATGCCGGTTTGCCCGCTGGTAAGCGCCTCGGCGTGTTGGGCGACTTCCGGGGCGAGCACGGCGGGTCGGCCGGCGGTGGCCAGTTGGTTCAGCCACTCAAGGAAGGCGACCTCTTCACCGGCGCGCGGGGCAAGTGTCGGGTAGAGCCAGAAGAGCCGCTCGCCGGTGTCCGTCCACAGTAGATCCGGGTGCGTCAGCAGCGGCACATGCGGCCCGGCGACGGCGAGATCCTCCATTCCTGCGACGAAGTGGTACTCCCAGAACACCGGCTCCTTGCGCATCTCGCCCAGCGGCATCAGTCCCGCCAGGTCCGTCTGCACGACGGTGCGCGTCCCGGCGTCGACGACCCGCAGCGGCGCAAGCATCACCGCGTACCCTTCGTCGGTGGCCGGCGGCGCCGACAGCGTCAGATGCGGCGGCAAGACGCGCAACTCCACCCCCTGGGCATCCTGGAAGCGCAAGCCGAACGCGTCCTCGCCGAGAAACTCGAGCAGTGCCGTCGCCGCGGCACGCAAATCCGCGGCGAGCGTCGCAAAGTCGGTGTAGCGCTTCGCCGGGTCCGGATGCAGGCAGCGGTGCAGGATGCCGGTGAGGATCGGCGCTTCCTGCCAGTTCTCGGCAAGGTCGATCTCTCCTTCGAGCACCTTGAGGATCAGGCCGCGCGTGTCGGCCTGCGGATCCGAGACGTCGAGCACCGGCCGCGAAAAGAAGAACTCATGCATTACCGCGGCGAGCGAGTACACATCCGCCGCCAGCGTCGGCTCGGTATCCTTGCCCTGTACCAACGAGTCGAATACCTCCGGCGCGAGGTACGGAAACACCGGCTTGAGCGTGCGGAGTGATTCGTTGACGTCGTCGCCAAGTCGGATGGCGAGCCCGGCGTCCTTGACGCGAATGCGGCCGTCGACGCGGGTGAGCACGAGCGACTCCGGATTGATCGCCCCGTGATGCACCCCAGTTTGCGCGAGCAGGTTCAGCGCATCCGCCACGTCGGCAAAGCGCTCGACCCAGATCGCCGGCTCGTAGCCGACCTCTTCGCGGATCACCGGGGCGGCCTCGCCGAGCGACTCGAACTGGTAGGCGTGATACGCGTAAAGCACGCCGAAGTTGAGGCTCGGCTCGGTACGCAAGAATCCGACCAGCGCCGGATGCCGGGCCTGGCGCAGTATGTCCTTCTGATCTTCGGTCAACGACGGCCGCCACGGCGAGCGAAAACTCTTGAGGATCACCGCCTGGCCGGAGGCACGGTTGCGCGCCAGCACGTCGCGGCCCAGCAGCGCCCCTTCGAACTCGGGCGACAGGGTCGGCGCAAACAAGTGATAATGGGGCTCGGCCATGGCGCGTCGGGAGTAAGGGTCAGTGCGGTCAACGGTGCCGGCGAAACTCGCTACCAGGGAAACGGCCGCACGAAGAAGAACGTTCGTTTTCTTCGCCGAGGTTCCATCCTACTCCGCCCGGGCTTTCGCCGACAAGTCCACCCAACGCCTCCGGGTGCACCCGGCTCAAGTTGGGCCGACAACCTGGCGTTTGCCATACGTGCGGTGGGCCTCCGCGCCCGCCCCGTGCACAACAACCCATCAGCAAACGTCGGCGACCCATCCGTATACTGCATGAATGCGCGCCGTCGTACTCAGGCCACGGGACGGACTCGGCGGGCAAAGTGGGCCGCCCTACGTAGGTGTTTCGGTCCCAATTCATTTCTGCAACAAGTGCCGGCTGCACCCTACGCCTCCCCTGCCTTTGATTCTCGCGAAGCGCCGTGGTTGCGGGACATCCAAGGGACGAGCGGGTGCCCTCCGGTGTGGTCGAGGGGCGTGGGTGGAGCGGTCAGTCGGTTGCGGGATGCCGCCGCAGGTGAACGCCGGGGATCGGGCGAAACCCTGTCTTCTCGTAAAACGGCACGACCTCCGCGTCGGTAATCGCCGCGATGTCATAGAGGTGGCCGAGGTGCGCCGCGATTTGTTCGACGAGTTGCCGGCCGAGGCCGCGACCTTGATAGTCGGCGAGGACCTCGAGAAACGAAAGGTACCCGAAAAAGGCACCGTCGGTCAGCGCGGTTGCCAGTCCGACGAGCTGACCGTTCGCGGTGCGGGCCGTGGCGACGACGCTCGAGTTGGTCAGCAGCGCCCGGCGCGCGTCCGTGCTCGGCGTCCAGTACCAGCCGTCGAAGAACGGCTCGAGATCCTCGAGCGCCACCGGGTCGTTCAAAGCAATGCGGACCTCGCCCATTTCAGAACTCGAACTTCTTGGCCACCTCCGGCGGGGCGGGACGGTAGGTCAGCGGCTCCATGGAGTAAGTGCCGCGGCCGCTGGATTGACTGCGGATGGCGGTGGAGTAGCCGAACATTTCGCTGATTGGCACGGTCCCCTTGAGCCGCGCAATGCCTTGCTCAATGGTCACGTCCTGGATTTCGACGCGGCGGCGGTTGAGGTCGCGCTGGATGTCGCCCAGGTATTCTTCCGGGGTTTCGACGGCGAGCGCCATGATTGGCTCGAGCAGTTGCGTCCCGGCCTTCTGGATGGCTTCGCGCACGGCGTGATTGCCGGCGGCGAGGTAGGCGACCTCGTTGGACATCCCTTCGTAGTAGCGGCCGCCAAGCAGGATGGCGCGCGCCTGGATCAGCGGATACCCGAACTCGCCGCCGCTTCCGAGGCCGGACGTTAGCTCGGCGACGAGCGCGGGTTGAATGGCGAGCGGGATCTCCTCCTTGCTCGCCTGGTTGACCACCTCGACGCCAGCGAGCGAGGGGTCGTGTTCGAGGCGCACACGCACGTCGGCCTTCGCCTCCTGGCCGCTGGGCAGCGTGCGGGCGTAGTGGCCCTCTGCCTCTGCGTCGCCGCGAATGGTTTCCTTGTAAGCGACCATCGGTTTGCCCACACTCGCTTCCACCTTGAACTCGTCGCGCATGCGGTTGGCAATGACCTCGAGGTGCAGCTCGCCCATGCCGGCAATCAGTTGCTGCCCGGAGTCCGGGTCGAGCTTCACCTCGAAGGTGGGGTCTTCGCGAGAGATGGTCTTGAGCACCTGCTCGAGCTTGTCCTTCTCGGCGGAAGACTTCGGCTCAATCGCCTTTTGCACGACGGTGTGCGGAAAGCGGATGGCCTCGTAGACAATCGGTTTGCCAATGTTGCAGAGCGTGTCGCCAGTGTCGGTGTGCTGAAGCCCGGTGACCGCGGCGATGTCACCCGCCTTGATCTCGTCGAGTAGTTCGCGGTCGCGGCCGTGCATCAGCCAAATCTGGTTGAGCCGCTCCTTCTTGTTCTTCGAACTGTTAAGGACCTGCTCGCCTTTTTTCGCCTTGCCGGAGTAGACGCGCAGATACGTCAGCACGAAGTTCTTCGTCGCGAAAGTCTTGAAGGCAATGGCGCTGAACGGTTCGTCGGCGGCGCGTTTGCGGAGCTCTTCCTTTTCCGTCTTCGGGTGGTGCCCTTCGATCTGGCCGTCTTCAATGTCGAGCGGGCTCGGCAGGTAGTCGACGACGGCGTCGAGCACGGGCTGCACACCGATGTTGCGCAACGACGCGCCGCAGAGCACGGGCAGCATCGACTCGGAGAGGGTGGCCCGGCGGATGGCCCCCTGCAGCAGCTCGACCGTTAGCGTGTCGAATTGCTCATTGAGGTACGGCTCCATCACCGCCTCGTCAAGCTCCGCAAGCTTCGTTAGCAGGTGGTCCCGCCAGAGGTGCGCCTCGTCGGCGTGCGTCTCGGGGATCGGGCCGCGCGTGACCGTTTGGCCCTGGTCGGTCGAGTCGTCGGCTTTGGGCCAGGTGATGAATTCGAGCCGAAGCAAGTCAATCACCCCGGTAAGGCCCTCGTCGGTGATCACCGGAATGGCCAGCGGCACCGGATTGGCGCCGAGGCGCGTCGCAATGCTTTCGACGGCATATTCGAAGTCGGCGCCGGCGCGGTCGAGCTTGTTGATGAAGGCGAGGCAGGGAACGTGATACGTCTGCGACTGGCGCCACACCGTTTCCGACTGGGCCTGGACGCCGGCGACGCCGTCGAAGACGAACACCGCGCCGTCGAGCACGCGCAAACTGCGCTCCACCTCGGCGGTGAAGTCGACGTGGCCCGGCGTGTCGATCACGTTGATGCGGTGATTGCGCCACTCGCAGGTTACCGCGGCGGAATAGATGGTGATGCCGCGCTCCTGCTCTTCCTCATACCAGTCGGTGGTTGTGGTCCCTGTATCGACGTCACCGGCGCGGTGGGTCTTGCCGGCGTAATAGAGAATGCGCTCGGT
>SKZP01000234.1 GCA_007127275.1 Planctomycetota bacterium | reverse complement strand
TGGGTCGCACGCGAATCACGGTCCGACCCACGGTCCGACCCACCGGCGAAGCCCGTGGGCTTGGGGGCACAAATCCCCCCATTGTAGGCCTATACAACCCACCACTTCAGGGCCTGCGCGACAACGTCAAGGCTTCGCGGTATCCTCAACCGGCCGCCTCCTGCGTACGACCTCTCCTCATGAATAACAGGTAGCGAGCGACGACTTGACTCGTCCTCACGCTTGTGTCTCTTTCGAGGTGCGTGGCGCACGGTGCCGAACGGGATCGCATCGGGCTCGGGAGGGGTGCGCACGTCGCGAACCAGATGCACAGCTCATGCGATTCGCCCGCGGGCAGCGTCACGGTCTGCGAATTCTGCAACGTCACACCGGCGTCGACCTGCTCGATCAGACGCGGCCCCGGGAGCTGCTGGCGGGCGTCCTCGAAGAAGTTGCGCTTGAGCAGCGCGAGCATGTTGCGGGATTGCCCGCTTGCGTCTTCTTCGTTCGTAGGCTTTCGAGAAGAAAGACTGCTCGCTTCGCACCGCGATGGCCCTGCGACCGTTCGCTCGATCTCGCCTGCCGCTGGAGATTTGAGAAAGGTTCTAGCGAGCGTGGCTGCGGCGGCGCAGCGCCCCGTAGGCGTACAGGACGGCGGCGAGCAATGCGAGCAGTAGCCAAAGCGGACGACCTTCGCGTGCCGACTCGGTGCGGCTGGCCGGCAGCCAGTCGGCGAGTTCCGGCAATCTTCCCGTTGCGTAGTCGGCGGTGGCATACGCCGCCTGCAGGGCGTCGAGGTCGAGGCGGCCCGCTTGGCGCGGCATCACCGTGTGCGCCTCGTCGTTTGGCCTTGCCACTCGCAGCCAGCCTGCGCGGTGCTGCTTCTGCGACAGGCTGTTTACCTCTTGCCACTCGTCGTTGCGTGCCCCTTCGTCGATGCCGTCGCTTTCGAATGCCGCATCTCGCCACGCAAGCTGCAGGGGCGCCTCCCGCTCGCGCCGCCAGGCCGCCCAGGCGGGAAGCTCGAACGGCTCGCCGGCGAGGGTGGCGCGCAGGGGGGGGGGTTGTGCATCCTCGAAAAGATGCGCCGCCGCGGACTCGCCCACCAAGTATGAGAACGCGTTCGCCAAGAGTAGCGCGTCGGCGAATCCGCCGCGTTGCGGCCAGTGGGTCAGCGGTGTGGAGCCGGCAATCAATACGCCGCGTGCCGGCCCTTCCTCGGCGACGACGACCAAGGGGGCGTAGCGCGGCTCGCCGTTGTTCTCCTGCGTTCCGTTGCGTGCCTCGGCCAGCTCGACGCTTAGCACCGGCTCGAAGCGGGTCATTCCCAGGCCGCGCTCCATGCGGTGCACGTCCGGCAATTGCACGTGCGCCACGGGCACCTCTTGCAGCAACGCGTGCGACGGGTTGTCCACGCGACGGCGCGGCGCCACGTCGAGCGGCTCCGGCGCGACGTCCTCTTTGACGAACGGATTGGCCGGCGCTGGTACGGGGCCGACGACCAAACGAGGAACGTCGTGCCACCTCGGCGGCGGTGCGGTGCCGAGTCCTTGTTCGTGCAGCCTCCCGGCCGAGGCGGTCAGCAACACATCCGGTCGCGCAAGCTCCACCTCTCCCTCGTGTGGCATCCGCTCGAAGGTAACGGCGGGAAACATGGCGGCAAGCCAGTCGAGCCACGCCTCGGCGGTTTCCTCGGGCAACTCGACCGGCAGCCGCACGGCGACACGGATGGGCTGTGCGACCGCGGCGCGACGTGCTGGCAACGCGTCGTCGACCCGCACGGCCACGCCTCCGTCGTCGCCGGCTTTTGCCGCCAAGTCGGGACGCGGCAGCACCGTTCGGCGCAGCGCAAGCTCCCCCGCGTTCGCGTCGCCGGTCGCGGGGTCGAGTTCGTTTTCGTTCGTCGCGGCGCGGACATCGCGTCGCACCGGCGGCACGTCGGCGCGGACGGCACCGTCGCTGTCCAGGGCCTGCGTGGTTACCGTCACGTTGCGCTGTGGCGGGGCGACGAGTTCGACCAAAAGTTCGCGCTCGTCCAGCGCTACGCGACGCAGATGTACAAGTTCGGGGGCCAACGGCCAGCGCAGCATGGCCAGCGACTCTTGCGCGTCGGCGTTTTCGGGGTCGGCGACGTCGGTCGCAACGGCGGGTCGCGGCCGTAGCGGTTGCGTGGACATGGCGAGCACGCGTCGCCGGGGTTGCTGGGCGGACCACGCGAGTGCGTCGGCGAGTGCTGCCGCCAGGGCCCCCTGTGGCGCGGAGTCCACCGGCCCGAGCGGAATCTCGCCGGCCGCCACGGCTCGCAGCGCCGTGGCAAGTCGCGACGGCTCGGCCGTTGTCGCGGTAAGCGGATGCGTCTCCGGGCGCTCTGCGAGCTCGCCGGGGACAAGCGGCGGAACAAGCTCGAGCGTCACGCGGTCGTCGGCATGCAACGCCTCGGCGAACTCTGCCGCCCGCTCGAGTGCGAGCGGCCACGCACCGTCGGACGCCCCTTCCGTGTGCTCGGCAAGCGGCAGTTGCATCCATAAGGAGCGGTCGAGCACGACGCGCACCTCGCGTGGCTCCGGCGCCTCCGGTACGAGGGAGACGTTGCCGGCGGCCAGCGCAAGCAAGACGAGCACGAGCAGCGCAAGCCAAAGGCGAGGATCCGGCCAGCGTCGCCGTGTGCGGCGCACCGCCGTCTCCGGCAGCCGCTCCAGCACCTGTTGCCACACCTCAATGGAAGGCACTCGCAGCGGACGCGGCCGGCGCTGCCAAAAATAAAGAAACACGAGAATTGGCAACGCGACCAAGGCAACCCAAAGCAGGACAGGCTGCAAAACCGTCATGGCAAGCTACACTCCATTGCGGACAAGACAAATGTATTGGCGCCCCCGTACCCCGTGGCCCCGCGGCTCGCGACGACCGTAGCACGCAGGAAATCAGCCAGCGAGCACTCGGTGCAACCGCTGCAAAGCGTCGGGTGCGCGGCGCTCCTCCTGGGGGACCTCGAAGACCTTGCCAGCGGTTAACACCGCGACACAGTCGGCCACGTCCAAGCCGCGAGCCACGTCGTGGGTTGTCAGAAGCACGGTGCGGCCGGCCTCGCGCCAGGCCTGTATCCGCCCCGCGAGGCGCTCGCTGTGCTCCACATCCAGCCCGGTAAACGGCTCGTCCAGCAATACAACCGGTGCCGCGCCAATCTCTACAGAGGCCAAGGCAACTCGCTGTGCTTGGCCGCGAGAGAGCGAGCGCGCCAGCTTCTCCCGCATTGGCGCCAAGTCGTAAAGGCCAAGCCACTCGTCAAGGGCTGCACCCTCGCTCGGCACTCCGGCAAGACGTGCCCGGAAGCGCAAATTGTCCTCCACACTCAATGCGGGGGTCAGCGGCGGCGTATGCCCCACGAAGCCAGTCACACGGCGGCGCTGCAGGGGGGTTGTCGCACCCGCCAGCCGAGTGGTTCCACTGTCCGGCACCGCCAAGGAAACCAAAATGCGCAAAAGAGTAGACTTTCCCGTCCCGTTGGCGCCGAGGATCACGCCACAGGCACGCGTCGGCACGTTCCAGCGGGCTCCACGGAGCACCTCGTGGTCCCCGAACCGTTTCATAACGTCAAAAAACTCAATACTCATTGACGTTTTACCCTCCTGACGAATTGGCACGTCAGCGGCTCGACGCCACGGTTCGCCCGTGGTTTTCAAGAATGGTAACAAGGTATCCAGATGGACGCCAAGGACGGTTTTTGGGGAATCCTGGCGCCGTGGCCAGTCGTTTTCTCCTTGACGAAGGCGCGCATCTGGGTAGACTACCTTTCGGACTCGGGAACGTTCGCTCCACCTTCTATAGCGTCTCTGAGTCCTTTCCTCCAACAGCGCCGTCGGTTTACCGGCGGCGTTGTTTCTTTTTGGTGGCCTCGGTCGTCAGTGCTCGCCAACGACGTGGAGCACGGTCTGGGTGAGCGTGTGGAACGCATGGCGCGCCCTTCACCGTGCGCTTCCGAGCTCGACAGGTTCGTATCATGTGTTCGCCCACTAGCGGGCGGCCGCCGTCTGCGCATAGAATCGGAGCGTGGTTTCGCGTTCTCTGCACGGGTGAAAGGGTCGCATGTCGCTGTCGCTTCACGAGTTTCAGGCACGGATTACGGAAATCTTCGGAGAGAAAGACGCGGCGCGCGGCCTTGCGTGGAGCTTTGCGTGGCTTGTCGAAGAAGTCGGCGAGCTCGGCGCGGCGCTACGCAATTGGGAGACGCTCGAGCACGGCGGCCGTGTTGAGTCTCCCAAGGCAGGGGGCCCCGACGCGGTGCGGCGCAACCTGCGCGAGGAGTTTGCCGACGTGCTTGCCTGGCTAAGCACCCTTGCGGAGATGACGGGCGTTGACCTTGCCGAGGTTGCTTACGAGCGGTACGGCACGGGCTGCCCGTATTGCCGTTCGAGTCCCTGTCGCTGCAATGCGGAGGCGGACCGTGCGTCTGCGCCGGGCCGAGAGTGACAACCGGTTTTTGTCGTGCACCGATGCCAGAGAGCTC
>SKZP01000480.1 GCA_007127275.1 Planctomycetota bacterium | reverse complement strand
GCTCGGTCATCTTCTTCGCGTCCTTCAAGAAGCCGGCGTGTACGCTGACAATCACGAAGGCGAGTTTCTCCAGCAACTCGCCGTCGTAGTCGAGCGAGCCGTCGGCAAGGATGTCCGACTCAATTCCCTTGAGCAAACGGATGCGCCCGTTGAATTCGCGGTTGAGCTCGTCAATCTCCTCGAGCTGTTGCTCGAGTCGCTCCGGCGCGAGGCCCCCGGCATACGCGGCCGTCTGGCTGTGGTCGGTGATGCCGAAGTATTCGTAGCCGAGCTCGACGCCGGCCTCGGCGGTCTCGTAGAGGCTCAAGCGGCCGTCGGAGTAGGTCGTGTGCATGTGAAACAGGCCGCGCAGGTCGTTCTGTTCAATGAGCCGCGGCAACTCCCCCTTTTCCGCCGCCTGCACCTCACCCATGTCCTCGCGCAGCTCCGGCGCAACCCACTGCTTGAGGCCGAGTTCCCGGTAGATCGCCGCTTCGTCCTCGCAGGGCACGGACTCGTCGCTACCTTCGGGGAAGAGCCCGTACTCATTAAGCTTCATGCCGCGCTCAATGGCCCGCTGGCGCAGGACAATGTTGTGCTCCTTCGAGCCGGTGAAATACATCAGCGTGAACGGATACGTCTCTTCGCGCACCATGCGCAGGTCCACCTGCACGCCGTTGTCGAGCAGGATGCTGCACTTCGTCGCGCCGTGGCCGAGCACGCGGGAGCTTGCCGGCTGGTTCACAAACGCCTCGGCAACGGCGGCGGCATCCCCTTCGGTGCAGGCGCAGACAATGTCAACGTCGCCAATGGTTTCCTTGCTGCGCCGCAAGGAGCCTGCCACGTCGAAGCGCGAGATGCGCCCGGCTCGCTTGAGTTGCTCGAGCACTTCGCTTGCTTTCTCCGCCGCCGCCCACGCCTCGTCCATGCGCACGCGGTCGGAGACGCGCTTGAGAAACTCAATCCCCTCGAGCACGTTCTCCTGCGTCTTTTTGCCGAAGCCGGCGAGGTTTGCGAGCTTGTTGTCGTGGCAGGCCTGTTCGAGCTCGGCAAGCGTAGTGACATGAAGATCCTTCCAGAGCTTGCGCACCTTCTTCGGCCCGAGCCCTTGCACATCAAGCATCCGGTCGAGCCCCGGCGGAATCTCGTCGAGCAGGTCGACCTCCGCCTGGATGCGCCCCGTCTCGGCCAACTCGCGCAGCTTCGTGCGGATGGACTCGCCGACGCCTTTGATCCCCTCCAAGGCGCCGCTGACGAGATTCTCGCCTAGGGTGCCCGGCAGCGACTCGAGATTGCGCGCCGCATTCTCGTAGGCCCGTGGCCGAAACGGGTTGTCGTCGACGAGTTGAATCAGATGGGCAATGCGCTCGAAGTGGCGCGCCACCTGATCCATGGAAAGCGCCGCCGGCTCCGCCACCGCTTCCGCGGCGGTGCGCACCGGCATCTCGGCCCGCTGCTGCTGTACCGCGCCTTCTTCCACCGTCTCGGGTGCCGCTCCCGACTCGGCGAACAACGACGGCTCCGCCGCTTGGCCCTTCTTTTTTGTCTTCGCGTTCGACGCCGTCGACGAGGACGCTTGCTTCTTCGACTTTTTCTTGCGGGCGCTTGCTTGCGAGGACGTCGACTTCGTTTTGCCCGTGCCGGCGCCTTTCTTCTGCTTCGCCTTTTTCTTCTTTGCCTCGCCGTCGCTCATGATTTTCGTGGGGTTCAAATTGACGTCGGGTTCCGCACCACGCTATGTGTGTGCACCATTCGCGTCCACGGTGCCTCAAAAAGGGGCGCGCCGAGCGTAGCCTCGAGCGTCGTCTCCCGCGGGGCTACCTAACCTTCCCGCATATAGACAGCACAGCCGCCATGAGCAACGCCAAGAAAAAGTCGAGCAAGAAAAAGACGAGCGCAGCCAAGGCTCCGACGGCCGCGGCGAACAAGAAGAAGAGCACGAGCGGCCCCGCAACGGCCAGCAAGAAAAAGTCAACGAAGAAGAAGCCGTCTACCGCCGCCGCCTCCACGGGCAGCGCAACGACACGCCGCAAAGGAGAAACGCGTTACTGGCTGATGAAGTCGGAGCCCGGTGCCTACTCCATCACCGACCTGGAGCGCGACGGCCGCGAGGAGTGGGATGGGGTGCGCAACTACCAGGCCCGCAACTTCATGCGTGACGAGATGGCCGTCGGCGACGAGGTGCTCTTCTATCACTCGAACGCAACCCCCAGCGGCGTCGCCGGCCGTGCCCGCATCAGCCGCGAAGCCGCCCCGGACGTCACCGCGCTGGATCCGGAAAGCAAGTACTTCGACCCGAAGGCGACGAACGAAGAACCGCGCTGGTACTGCGTGCAAGTCGAGCACGTCGAGACCTTTGCGCACACCATTTCGCTCGCGCAACTCAAGGAGACGAAAGGACTCGAAGAAATGGCCGTGCTCAAGCGCGGACAGCGACTCTCGATCATGCCGGTAACGAAGCAAGAGTACGAGATCGTTCGCCGCCTCGCCGCAAAGACGCCGGCCGAGTAGGCGCACTAGCCGGTGTGGCCGGCGATGGCGGTGTGTAAGGTCTCGGGGTTCAGGTGTGTTTGGGCGACGCGCTGCACGTCCTCGACGGTGACCGCTTCGAGCTCGCGCTTGTGGCGCTCGAGGTAGTCGAGGCCGAGGTCGTGCAACAGCGTCGTCGCCAGCAGCCGTACCGTGCTGCACAATCCCTCGGTGCCAAAGACGTGGGCGCTGCGCAGATGGGCCTTGACCGCTTCGAGCTCGTCGGTGTCGACCGGCTCGTCTTGCATGCGGCGCATGTGACCGGCAATGCAGGAAAGCGCCTGGGGCACTTTCTCCGCGCTGGTGTTCAGGCTTGCCGAGAAGGCGCCGCGGTCAATGCCGGCGCTTTGCGTAATGCTTGCGCTGACGTGGTAGGTGATGCCCATCCGGTCGCGCAACTCGTGCGAAAGGCGGTCGGTCTGGCCGGCGCCGAGCCCGAGGATGTGGTCCATTACGCGCAACGCCGCGAAGTCCGCGTCGTTGCGGCGAATGCCGAGGTGGCCCACGTGCACGCTGGCTCCGGAGCAGCTTGGCATTGGCACATGCACCGGCTCCTGCGCCGGCGACTCCTGAAGCGGCGGCAGCATCAGCGGTGGCAGCGGCCCCGGGCGCCAGTCCGCGAAATGGCGCTCCACAAGCTGCAATTGCCGCTTGATCGGCAAGCCGCCGGCAATCACCAGCCGCGCCCCATTGGGACGGAACCAGCGCTCGTGAAAGTCGACGAGGTCGTGGTGACGAATCTCGGTCAGCGTGTCCGCGGTGACGAGGTGCCCGTAGGGGTGCGTCGGCGGAAACAGCCGTGCCGTCAACGCCCGCTTCGCTTGCTGCTCGGGCGAGTCGAGTGCGACGCGCAGCGCCGTCAGGTGGTCTTCGCGGCGGCGGACCACCGCCTCGATGGGAAACGTCGGGTGCTGGACAATCTCCGCCAGCAACGCAATGGCCACCTCGGCATTGTGCGTCAACGCACGCAAACCGACACCACCGGGCGGGGTGCTTAGCTGCATGCCGTGCTCGTCGAGCTGGTTTTTCAGCTCCTCGGCCCGGTGCCGGCGCGTCCCCTCGATCAGCATGTCGCCGAGCAGCGCGCACAATCCCGCTTTCGTCGACGGCTGCCGCATCCCCAGGTGGCAGATGTCGAGCCGCATCGCCAGGGCAAGCTGATTGGGATGCTCCACGCAGGCGACCTCGAGGCCGTTGCTTAGCCGCGCAATGGCCACCGACAAGCCGTGTACCTCGAGGTGGTGGCAAATGGCCGGCGGCGGCTGCTCCTCCTGGGGACTCGGCGTTCGTGAGACGCGGCCCGAGTTGACGAGGTTGATCCCGGATTGGCGGCGCCTGCTTTGCCGCATTTCGACGCTCGTCTCGTCCTCCTCGTCGCTCGCGATCTCCGCGGCGCCGAGCGTTGTCACTTCGCGGGTGGGCTCGGTGTGCTCCGGCCGGAGCACGCACAGGTAGCGGTTACACGGCGCGAGCATGCGGTAGGCGAGCTCGCGTACCTGCTCGGCAGTCACCTCGCGGATGGCCTGGAGCTGCAGGAAGCCGAGCCGGTGATTCCCCAGCAGCGCCTCGGCCTCCGCAAGCATTTCGCCAATGTCGGCGGCCGTGTCGAGTTCGTAGACCCAGGTGCTGTAAAGCTGGTTTTTCGCCTTGATCAGTGAGGGAAGGTCGGGGCCGACCTCGGCAATGCGGTAAAGCGCCTCGTCGATCGCGTGAATCACTTCCTGGCTCGTACGGCCCGAGGCGACGTCGCCGAAAATGGTCAAGCTGCCGGCACGCGTGCGGGCCGCATAACTGGAAATGACGTCGGCGGCCACGCGGCGGCGCTCGACAGTGTGGTCCCACAACAGCGCGGTTTCGCCGCTGGTGAGCAAGTAGTCGAGCACGAGCATTGCCGGATAATCAACGTCGAGTCGCGCCGGGGCGGGGTAGCAGAGCCAGAAACGCTCCTGATGCACCGCGGCCGTCATCTCCACGTACTGCG
>SKZP01000479.1 GCA_007127275.1 Planctomycetota bacterium | reverse complement strand
TTGGCAGGAGATTTCCACCAAACGGAGATGCACAGGTAGTCACGTCCTTACGAGCATTTCATCATGTCCCGGCAATTTGTGATTGGCGACATCCACGGGAGCCTGCGCGCCTTCGAGACGCTACTCGGCTTGCTCGAGCTTTCCTCGAAGGACACGCTGATCCTGCTCGGCGACTACGTCGACCGCGGCCCGGATTCGCGCGGCGTGATGGAGCGCATTCTCGCGCTTCGCACGGAACTCGAGCTCGTGCCACTGTTCGGCAATCACGAAGAAATGATGTGCGAGGCGGTGCGCGAGGTTGCCGGCGGCAAAGGGGTGCAAAGCGAGGCGCTCTACGGTTGGATCCACTGCGGCGGCGAAGAGACGCTTCGCTCGTATGCCGGCAAGCGCAGCAACGGTACCGACGACGTCGAGCGACTCAAGCGCGTGCCCGACGAGCACTGGCGCTTTCTGATGCGGCAATGCCGCGACTACCATGAAACGGAGACGCATATCTTCGCACACGCGACGCCGTTGCCGCAGGTTGCGCTTAGCGAGCAGCCACTGTATGCGTTGCGGTGGCGCAAACTCCACGACCCGCAACCGCACGTTTCCGGCAAAACCGTCGTCGTCGGTCACACCCGGCAACCCTACGGCCGCCCGAGCAGTTGGGGCCACACCCTCGCCCTGGACACCGGCGCCGGAACGGGTCCCAGCCAGTGGCTAACCGCATTTTCGCTCGGGGAAGATTATCTCTGGCAAGCCAACGAACAGGGCGAGCACCAGCAGGGGCCGTTCGACCGCCTCGGGCTACGGCTTTAAAAAGGGCCTACCGTTGCGCGCCAGCACCTGGGGGAGATTCGCAAGAAAACCGGTTGCACGTGGTGGAATATTGAGCAGGTAAAGCAGATCACGGAAGCGCAACTTGACCCACTTGAGCCGAACTCGGTGCGAGACAAGCGCCTTGCGAGACTTGCACGCAAGTTCGCCCACACCCATAGATGCAACGAACGAGCGACCCAATCTCACCACAAGCGTAGAGTGAAGCGACTACGGAAACCAGATCGCCACGTATTGCGATGTCGCGTGTGCCCGGGCCGTTTTGTGTATAAAACCTGCGTTATGGTTTTGGTTGGTGAGCTTGGAAACCTACAGGAACGTACCGCGGCATACAGATGCGTGATACCCGGCGCACGAGACGCGGCTCGTCGCCATATGTGCGCACGTCTGCAACGACCTCTTACGCCGCGGCACCGGCATCTTTTTAGCTCCACAATGTGGGAGAGAGTGCGGCTGACGGGACATTGGCGACCAAGCTTATCAGTAGCGCGTGACGGAGACGTAAGGGCAACGCGAGCCACAACAGGAATCCCTCGGCAACCACGACGCCGAGTTCAATGAGGAAAAAGTACATGAGTTCGTCGGCTCGGCTCATGTCGCGCGGCAACAAGTACAGCCACAGTACCGTGACGAACGGGTGCGTCGTTAGATTCACAAGAAAGCCGAAGCCCACGGCGTGCAGGCGCCAGCGTATGTCCCACTTCCACGGCCAGCGCTGCTTCTCTGATGCCTTTGCCTCGTGGCTGGGCTCGCTTGAGTTCTCGCCGTCCCGCGTTGTGCCGGCACGTTGTGCATACCGTTCGTAGACGACCCGCGGACGCCCCACCAAAGCAGCAATGACCGGCAGTTCAATGGCCACGGTCAGAGCAAAATATGGCAGCCAGGTTTCAATCATGGGGCTTCTCGGTACGTGCACTCAATGACTGAGAGCAACAAGTCCTGCGGGCGAATTGGCCGACAAGGATTCGGAGGGCGGCATTGTGGAGCAACGTGCAGCGACGCGCGACCGTCGCGTGTCCGAGCGCTTACGGTATCAGCGGGAGGGCGAGCCTTGCGAGGCGAAGCACGCAACCACTACGCTCGCGCTCTCTGCTCGCGTCGAAAATGAAGACGTATCCGCGGATCCGGCTACGACTCTTCGTCGAGGCGCAGGCCGAAAGCCGTGAGAAGGCGTTGGGCGGCGGCGCGCGGCGTTAGGCGACCGGCGACGACATCCTCCTGCGTGGGCGTAAGGAGTGCCTGGACGTCCGGGTGCTCGCGGAAGCGGTGCATCAGTTGTTCGTCGAGCAGTTGCCACATCCAATGTAGATGCTGCCGTTCCCGCTTGCGTTTCAACTCGCCGGTTCGCTCGAGGAGGTCGCGCTGCTCCTCGACGGCTCGCCACACGTTGTCGACATTGTGACCGGTTTTGGAGGAGATGGCGAGGACACGGGGCTTCCACCCGGCTGTGCCGGCGGGGCTCATGTAGCGCAGGGCCGCTTCGTACTCCTTCGCCTGGCGCTGTGCACGCTCGACGTTGTCGCCGTCGGCTTTGGTCACCGCCAGCATGTCGGCCAGTTCCAGCACGCCGCGCTTGATGCCTTGCAGTTCGTCGCCGCCGCCAGCGAGCAGGAGAACGAGAAAAAAGTCGACCATCTGTGCCACCGCCGCCTCCGACTGGCCGACGCCGACGGTCTCCACGAGTACAACGTCGAAGCCTGCCGCTTCGCAGAGCAACAGAGATTCGCGAGTGCGCTGGGCCACACCGCCGAGCGTTCCGGCACTGGGGCTCGGGCGAATGAAGGCGTTCTCGTCGCGGGCGAGCCGCGGCATGCGCGTCTTGTCGCCGAGGATGGAGCCGCCGCTGACCTGGCTCGTCGGATCCACGGCAAGTACCGCGACGCGGTGCCCGGCGGCGGTGAGGCGTGTGCCGAGTTCTTCGACGAAGGTGGACTTGCCTGCCCCTGCAAGGCCGCTGATGCCGAGGCGCTTGGCGCGGCCGGTTAACGGCATCAGTTGCGTGAGCAACTCTTGCGCTTGCTCGCGGTGCTCCGGTGCCCGACTCTCGACCAGCGTGATGGCTTGGCCGAGCCTCGCCGGACTGGCGGTGCGAACGCCCTCGGCGAGTTGTTCCACCGTCGGTGGCGTGCGCCGTTTCTTGCGCGGCGGTTGCGGAGAGGCGTGCGGGTTTCGGGTTTCGTCGTCGCTCATGGGTTTGAACACGGCGGCCGCGGTCGGTCAGCGCATACGTATGCTGTAACTTATGCCGGCGTTAAAGTCGTCGAATCGGTCTCGCGAGAAGACAATCTTTACCGGATTTTCGACGTCGCTGTCCCCAAGCGAGAGGAAGTCGTCAATCAAGCGGAACGTGATGGTGAACATGGGCTCGCCGGATTGCGAGAGGGTGGTGCCCGGCTCAATACGAAGGCGGTCGAGCAGTTGCCGGCGCACCTCGGGGTCGTTGCCGAAGATGCGACGCAGCAGGTCCTGGCCAATGTATACGGCGACGCGTTGCATGGCGGCGGCGGTGCCGGTGGTCAAGTCGGCCGCTTCCTCCGGGGGATTGCCGGTCAGGACCATCAACAACACCTGATCCTCGGGCAACGGCGGCCGCGACGTGAAGGTAACGCGTTGGATCAGCGTGTCGGAACGGTCGAGGGTTCCCTCGAAGGCGCCGGTGATCTCGTAGCCGTGCAGCGTCATGTTCGCGTCGAAGCGCAGATGCGGAAACGGGCGGCCGTCGAAGGTGAGTGTTGCCGTGTCCATGCGCATCCACCCCGTGGGCAACGAGACCTCAATGTTGTCGACGTTGACGTTGCCGCGCACGTCGGGGGCGGCAAGGGTTCCGCCGACGCTTAGTCTCGCACTGAGGTCGCCGGTGACGACGTTGGTGCGCAAGGCGACCGTGGGGGCGACCGTTCCCCGCGCGGCACGCGGCGCACGGGTGCCGAGCATGAGGTTCAGCCGGATGGGTTCCTGACCGGGGAAGAGTTCCGGTACCTCGAGGCCCTGGATGCGGAAGTCGGTGTCCACGACCTGCGGGCGCGTCGGCGTAAGAAAGCTGAAGAAGTCGACGTCCTGGCGAATGAGTCCGCGTACAATGTCGAGTCGGCCGGAGACGGTCAGCGGCTCCTGCGCGTCTCCGAGGCGCCCGGCGACGGTGATGTCCAAGTCGCTGCGCAGCGTCAGTTCGTCGCGACGCATCAGCGGCAGGTCCCGCCCGGCCAGTTCGAGATGCACGCGGTGATCCAGTGGGTCGGCGGCAAGATCGAGCGTGGCCCCGCCGGTAAGCTCCGAGCCGCCGAGCATCGCGTGCATCCTCGGGATTCGAAGCGAGTCGGTCGCGACCTCGAGGGTGAGTGCGAGGTTTCGCACCGGCGGGACGGCTTCACTGAAGCGCGCGTCGACGCCGTCAAGCGTGACGGTGCCGCCGAGTACGGGCTCGTCCCACGGTGCTTGTGCGTGAAGGTCGAGGGAGAGCGTGCCGCCGAGCAGCCGGGTCGTGCGCCCCAGTGGCAGCGGTAGCGTGCCGAGGTCGGGGACCGTGCCGCGCGCCTCGAGCATCCCCGCACCGTCGCCGAGCCGTTCGTGCCCGAAGACGACGTCGAGCCACGGCTTGCGCATCTCTTGGTAGCCGCTGACGTCCACCCATCCGCGCCCGTCACTCAATGCAATCCGTGCCCGTTCCAGTTCGACGAGACCGGA
>SKZP01000545.1 GCA_007127275.1 Planctomycetota bacterium | reverse complement strand
GGGCTTGGGGGAGGGGTACAAATCCCGCGTTGTAGGCTTCTAGGGAGCTGTCAGAAACACCTTCCGAGTTTGAGCTACTTCGCTTGACTGTGCTTCGTTGTGTCGTTTCCGCTGCTCGACATGGCTACGGCCGTCGCAGACGCTTCCTCGCTGTGTCGACGTGGCACATGCTCCACGGTGGTTGGCCCTTTGTGCAGCACACCGGGCTACTGCGGTTTAATGTGATCCTGGCCGCTCATGTAGGGGCGCAACGGCTCGGGGATGGTTACGCTGCCGTCGGCTCGCTGGTTGCTTTCGAGCAACGCGACCAGCGTGCGTGGCGTGGCGAGGCCGGAGCCGTTAAGCGTGTGGCAGTAGGCGGGCTTGCCCGTTTCCGCGTGGCGGTAGCGGATGCCGCCGCGGCGGGTTTGGAAGTCGAGGAAGTTGCTTGCGCTGCTGACCTCCAGCCATTGCTCGCCGCCGGGGGCGTAGACCTCGAAGTCGAAGCAGCGCGCCGCGGCGAAGCTCAAGTCGGCGTCGCACAACTCGAGCACGCGGTAGTGCAAGCCAAGCTCCACGAGCAAGGCCTCGATGTCGGCGACGAGTCGTTCGTGCTCCGCCTCGCTTTCCTCTGGGTGCGTTAGCTTGAACAACTCCACTTTGTTGAACTGGTGCAGCCGCAAGAGGCCGCGCACGTCCGCCCCCCAACTGCCCGCTTCGCGACGCCAGCACGGCGAGAAACCGCAGTAGTGGCGCGGCAACGCTTCTGCCTCGAGAATCTCGTTCGCGTGCAAACTCGTCAGCGGCGCCTCGGCGGTCGGAATGGCGAACAGGTCGTCCCGTTCGGTGTGGTAGACCTGATCCGCCATCTTCGGCAGATACCCCGTATGGAAGAGCGTCGCCCGGGTCACCAAGTAGGGCAGCATGCACGGCGTGTAGCCAGCCTCCCGGGCGCGGTCGAGAAAATACGACAGCAGCGCCCACTCGAGGCGAGCGAGATCCCCGGTCAGTACATAAAAGCCCCCCCCGGCAAGCTTCGCCCCCATCTCCATGTGCAGCCCCAGCGGTGCTGCCAACTCCCAATGCGGCTTGGCGGCGAAGCCGTCGAACGTTGGTGGCTCGCCGCCGCGGCGCACCTCGACATTGTCCGCTTCGCTTCTTCCGCGGGGCACCTGCGGCAGAATGCGGTTGGGCAGCCAGGCCATCAACTCGTCGCGCCTCGCCTCGACCTCGCTACGCTCTCGCTCGATCTCGCGCACCTCGTCGCTCAAGGCGCGCATGGTCGCCTGCAACGCCTCCGCCCCCTCGGCGAGCGCCTCGTGCAGCCGTTCGTACTCGTCCGGATACGTACGCTTCTCCACCGCCGCGGAAAGCTTCTCTTCCGCCTGGGCGCGCGTTGCCTCGTCAAGCTGGCCGCCGGCCTTCTTCAGCATGCCAATGACGGGCCCGAGCCCTTTGGAGAGTTTGTTGCCAAGTGCCTTGCGCGTGTCGAAGCGGTGCGCGAGGTCACGCCGACGAGTCTCCACCGCGACAATCTCGTCGACGTCCACGTCGACGCGTTTTCGCGCGCAGATGTCACGCACCTCGTCGGCGCGTTCGACCACAAACGTTCGATCCAGCATAACGCGTCAGTCCAAACCCGCAGCCTCGGCGACAACCTACAAAAGCGCGAGGCGTCATATCACCGCCACCCACACGGAGCAAGCGACCCCAGAAGGCAGAAGGCAAGAAGGCAGCCGTGCATGCCGGAAACGGGGAAGCCTTCAGAACAAGCCCACGGGCTGCGGCCCGTGGCTCCGTGCATCTGCGGCATTGAACCACAGGCCCCAGCCCGCGGGCTTGCCAGAACTACGTTTCCCCACTTGCGGCATGCACGGCAGTAGGCAGGGTCGCGTCTACGCGTGTCGCCGACGCGCAGATCACAGCAGGCCGGGAGCGTAGGCCATGCCGAGAGCGAAGCCGAGCGACGTACCGAGAAACACAAAGGCTGCCGCGACGATGCGATCCGAGGGGCGCTTCCAAACCGGCAGAAGCGGCGCAAACGCCGTGACGAAAAACAGCGCAATCACCTGCCACGGCGCGGCCAGCGTTGGCTCGTCTACCAGCCGCGCATGCCAGTCGGTTGCGAACCATAACGCAAGCGCAAACGTCACCCCGCCGGCGACCAGGGCAAACCAAATGGTGACTCGCTTGAACAGCGAGACGACGGCGGCTCGGCCCGTCGGCGCCTCGGCGGTACTCGTCTCGTCGGGCGGATTGGGATTCGGGTGAACGCGTGCCTCGGCAGCCATGTCGAACGCCTCCGGTATGATGCACGCCAAGCCCCCTCGAGGCGCAAGAGAGGACGTCGACAACGAGTTCCACGGCAAGGACGAAGCGTTCGCGCCCTTGTGTAGTCTACGCCGCACCGCCGGGTGCCATTCCGCCGAGGGGGCAAAACCCGGTCGCGCCATTCCGGGACTCAACGTTGCCGGGCTCGTGGCTCGAAGCCGGCGACGGACCAACGACCTTCGACCAGAGCGAACTCGACGGTTCCGGTGCGTTCCTCGTTGGTTTTCAGTTTGCCTCGGGCTCGCGCACTGTCCATCTCCAACTCGGTCAACGTCCCCTCCATGCGGATGCGCACCCCGGAATCCGCGTTGCCCGGCAGTGCTCGCAACCATTCCAGTACGTCGGCAAGCAGTCCGGCCGGGTCGTCGACTCGTTCGTAAACGTTTGCGTAGTAGTCCTCGTCGGCATCCATTGCCTCGAGGGATTCGAGGTCGATTTCGACGCCGTTGTCCCGCATGATCTCGTCGAGCGTGCGCAAGTGCTCTTGCCGCGCTTCGCTCTCCTCTTGCTGTGCCAAGGCACGCACTGCCATGGCCCGGGTGATCAATGTGCCGACATAATCGGCGCGGAACTCCTCGGTCATCATGGCGAGATAGCCTTCGTAGTTACCCTCGGCGAAGGCTGCGCGAAATGCTTCGTAGGTTCCCTCCGGCGTATCCCGTGGCGAAGATTCCGCACAGGCGGCACCCCCAATGAGAAGCGGCGCCAAGGCGCAGGCAGCAAGGCAGAGGCGGCAGAGCAAGCGAGTCGACATCATGGGTGCAAGATTCAGGCTGCGTCAATGCGAACGGAGTTGCCGTCGTCGAGCCGTCAGGTAGGTATCCTCGCATTACGGGCTCTTGCCCGTAAGCTCTTTGGCGACGAGGGCTGCCCCCAGGGTGCCCGCCTGTGCGGCCGCCGCCGGAAGATATGCGAGCGCCTCGAAGAGCGGCGGCATTACCCGTGCGGTGACGACTTCATGCATGCGTGCCTCGAAGTGCGGCAGCGAGCGGGCCCCGGCACCGCCGAACACGAACGCCTCGGGTCGCACCACGTTGACGAGGCTCGCCAGCGCTGCGCCCATCCACTCGCCGTAATGGTGCCAAAACCGTTGCGCGAACGCGTCCCCGGTTGCCGCCGCGTCGCAAAGCGCCGCGCCGTCAAGCTGTTGCCGCACGGTCTCCGAAAGGGTCGGCATGGCGTCGTCGTCTTCGTCGTGCGTGGCAAGGTGCGCAAGTTCGTCGCGCAGCGGCGCAAAGCATGTGTCACCGTCGAAGCGTGACAGCAGGCGCGCCGCTTGTCGCGGGATGGCCCAGCCGCCGCAGTATGCCTCCAAGCAGCCGCGTGAGCCGCAGCTACAACGGGGGCCTCGGTAGTTGATGGTAAGGTGGCCGAGTTCGTTCGCGCCAATGCCCGTGCCGCGGTGCAACGTGCCGTTCAGCACGAGGCCGCCACCGACGCCGGTGCCGAGCGTCAGCGCGACGACGTGGCGCATCCCCGCGGCCGCTCCGGCATGGGCCTCGGCCAACGCAAACGCGTCAGCGTCGTTGGCCACCGCCACCGGGGCGCCGAGCGTGGCCGCGAACAAGTCGCGCAACGAGACGCCGTCGAGCCAGCGCGCGTTCGGCGACATGATCAGGCGCCCCTCCACCGCGTCGACGCTCCCGGCCACCGAGATGCCGGCGGCGACGACCTGCCACCCACTCTCCGCAAGCTCCTCGGCCTGTTGTTGGGCCAGCGCGGCCAGCGCCTTCGGCTGTGCCACCGACGTCGTCGCCACCGTTCGCGCAAAGGCAAGCGGCTCAAGCGCTGGTGAGTAAGCCGCCGTGGCAATCTTCGTTCCGCCGATATCCCACGCCAGAATGCACGAGCCCATGCGTCCAACTCCATAAGCCGAGTCGTTTCGAACTCCCCGAGAGGAACAACGTCCGTCGGCAACCCCGGAATGCCGCTGCGACGAAAACGCCGAATTCGTCCCGGCTGTAGCGCCGAGGCGCCGTTCGAGCGTACCTTGACGTCACCTTGCAACGCGGCGAGCGCAGGGCGCAAGCCCCGCGAGGCGAGGCACGAAGCGACGCGTGTTCACCTCGCAGGACTTAGGAGCTGTCAGGAAATTACTTCCGAAAGTTGAGCGTTACGAGCGAAGGCTATGCAAGGCGGAGGAAGGTGAGCAGCGAAGGCGTGACGAGTCCCGTCGAGCAGCGCAACCGACGACAACG
>SKZP01000477.1 GCA_007127275.1 Planctomycetota bacterium | reverse complement strand
GTCGTTCTCCCCAAGCGACAGCGACACCGCATGTTTCTACAACGCGTACCTCTTGCTCAAGCAAGCAAGGGTGGACGCCCGTGGGCTGGGCAGCGACAGTTCCACAAACTGACGTTGGCCCGCTCCCGCCGGCACGCTCGACACGGCCGGGTCTGCCAACTATGCTTGGTCGACGGCGCAACCGCACCGGCCGTTTGCTCGTTCCACGTTTTGGGACTCCCGACACCGAACGCACGTTCTGTGCGGCCTCGTTCCTTTCGACTCCCCACACGCACAATGGAACAGTTCTCCTTTGCCATTCTGATCATTCTTTGGATCAGCATTTTGATGTGGGGCTCGAAGTATATCGAGTGGCTTTGGGTCACTGCCTTGGGATTTATGCCGTTCCGGCTGTTCGTCGCTCCGGGGATCATTGTGCATGAGTACTCGCATGCCCTGGCCTGCCTGATTACCGGGACGAAGATCCACGAAATTCGGCTGTTCAAGCGCGAAGGCGGACACGTCAAGCATGACAATCCTGCGCCGACAATCCTCGGGGTTCCGTGGCTCGGCCGCGGGCTGGAGGCGCCGAGCGGCGCGGGCAAGTTCGTGCGCTACCGCTTCTTTTCGCAGTTCTTGATTTCCTTTGCACCGGTCTTCGGCTGCCTCGCCTGTATCTGGCTGCTCGGCTACGTCGCGAACTTTCTGTTCGACGACGACGTCTCGCCGGTCGCGGTGGCAACGGCCGTCGAGGCCCCCGCCGAGCCGGGAAGCGAGCCGCTTGCCAGCTTCGAACCTGTCGTACTGGCGGAAACGTCAAGCCCGGAGGGGCCAGGGGGGGCGGGGGACTTCGGCGAATTGATTGGCGACTACCTCACCTCCATTTGGGAGAGCTTCGAAGTTCTCATCATGCCGCTCTCGGTGAATCTCGTGCTGGGAGTCTTTTATTTGTGGCTGTTGCTAAGCCTGACGGTGGCAATGGCGCCGTCGAGGAAGGACATCATGAACTCGCTGTACGGCATTTTTGCCGTGACGGTACTGCTTGTCTTGATTTCATTCGGGCTTGCGCAGGACCGCGAGGTGCTGAAGGAGACCATTCGCGCCATGTTGCCCATGATGGGCTACACCACGGCGGTGATGTTCTTTGCGCTGGCGGTCACCTCGGTCATTGCGCCCACCATGATCTGGATCAAGCGTCGCCTGTAACGAGCTGCCGCGTGTGGATCTCGGTTGCAGCGGCGAACTGGGTGGCCATTTTGCCCCACAGGTCGAGGTAACGCTGCATGCGTGCGTTGTCGACCTTCAACGGCGCATAAAGGATGCCCACGGCATGCGTCGTTTCGTTCTCGCGCAACTTGCCGTCCATGGAGTCCTTGATCGGGTTGCCCAAGGGCTTGGGCAGCGACTCTCCCTCGTGCTCGACGGGGTGGCCGTCGTCGCAGGCGACGATCAAGTTCTTGAGGTCAATCTCTTGGCCCGCGGGGTTGAAAACGAAGCGCTCCCCCGGCCGGCCGACCCGAATTACGAGGTTCCCCCGAAAGGCGTCGACGTCGAGCACGCTGATGGGCAGATAACTTTCGAGCGAAATGCGGTTGTTCATGTCCACGAGCGTGTTGATGAACTTGAACTCGCCCGTGCTGTGCAGGCTTTGCATCTGATATTCGCTCGAGGGTTTGCTGCGCCCCGAGGGTTTGAAGCCGGTTTGTTTGAGCAGGCCGCGCACGGCTTGTTTCCACTCCTCCGGCGTGGCGGCGCCTTGTTCGAGCAGGTCGTTGCAGAAGGCCTCAATTTCGGTCTGCATCTCCAGCGGGCTCTCGTCGACCCGCACGTCCTTCATTTCCACGAGGCCGAAGCGCCCTTCGAATCCCGCCGGTAGCTCAAGCCGCGCCCCTTCAATCCAGCCCATCATTCATACTCCCGAGCCCAAATCCGTGAATCTTCCGGCCGGTATGATGCACATTGCCACGCGAGTTGCAACGACACAGCCGCTCCGAGGCCGAGCACCGTTCACGCGTGGGACTCGGCGGCGAGGCGTCTGCGACGCTCGAGCGTCGCGCGGGATTTCATGCGCGTTCCTCCGCCGCGGCGGCGACGACCGCGTGTCCGGCAATGTGGCCCGTGGCCCACGACCACGTGAAGTTGAATCCGCCGAGACGGCCGTCGACGTCCAGGATCTCGCCGACCAGGTAGAGATTGTCGAGTCGTTTCGAGGCCATGCTGCGCATGTCCACTTCGCGCAGGTCGACGCCGCCGGCGGTCACTTCGGCGTGGGCGTAGCCGCGGTCGCCGCACACCGCCAGCGGCAGCCCGACGAGGTCATGAGCGAGGCGTTTGCGCACCGGTTTGCGTAGCGCAACGAACGTATCCGCACCGGCTACTTCGGCGTAGGCACGGGCAAGCCGCTCCGGCAGGTGTGCCTTGAGGCTCGTGGCGACGTCGCGCTTCGGATGCGCCTCGCCTTGTTCGAGCAACCACCCATGCGCCGCCTCGAAGGTGGACAGTTCGGGGACGCCGAGTTTGACGGGAAAGGTCGCGTGCGGTTCGTGCCGTTTTGCCCGCAACCAGTGGCGGGAGAGGTCGAGTGCGGCGGGGCCAGAGATGCCGAAGTGCGTAAAGACCAGCGAGCCGGGGCGCTCCTCGAGGCGCTTGCCGGCTTGTGTATACAAGCCGAGGCGCACCTCGAGTGTCACGCCGCTGAACTCCGCGAACCGTCCTCCCACGCCGGGCTGAGCGGGGTCGAGCCGCAACGGTACCAGCGCCGGTGTCGTCGGCACCACGGTGTGTCCCAAGCGGCGCATCACCTCAAGCCCCCAGCCGTCGCTGCCCGACTTCGGCAAGGCAAGCCCGCCCGTCGCAAGAATCACCCGCCGCGCCGTCACCGGCTCCGCCCCGTCGAGGTGGAGCCGCCAAGATTCCTCCGGCTGACGTGGCGGCAAGAGCTCAACGACGCGTGCGCCGGCGTGCAGCACCGCGCCGACTTCCTCAAGTCGTTTGAGCAACGCATCCAATACGGTGCGCGAGTTATCCGTGACGGGAAAGTACTTGCCGGTATCTTCGAGCTTGAGCTCGACCCCCAATTCGCGCATCCACCGAAGCGTGTGCGTGTGATTGAAACGCTTGAGCACCCGGCGGATGAGCGTGCGCGGCCCCCCGAAGTAATCCGTTTCGGTAACGGTTTCATTGGTTACATTGCAGCGAGACCCACCACTGACGAGGATTTTCGCCCCCGGCTTGCGCGCACCGTCGAAGACGGCAAGGCGCAGGGGCTGTCCTCGTTCGCACGCTGCCTCACCGGCGAAAATGCCCGCCGCGAGGCCGGCGGCACCTGCGCCGATCACGGCGACGTCCAGCTGCACGGCACAGTTCCTCCCTCAGATGATGCGTGGATCCCCCGCGTGGGAGTTGGCAAGAACGTGGTTCTTTATTCGTTGTCTTCGTTGCGTCGCACGGTGAGTGTCAGACGCGCCTCGACGCGTTGCTCGAGCCTCATGAGTGCGTGGTCGAAGGTTTCCAACGGCTCGCCGAACAAGTGCTGGAGCACCGTCAGCCTGCGCGTCTCCACGGCACGCTGGCCGCGGACGTCTCCTTCCACGACGACGCCGAGGCGCACCCAACTCGTCGGTTTCCCTCGTTCTTCGCTTGACGCCGAGTCCCGAGCTTCGAGATGTGCGGCGCAAGCGACGGTCACCGAGATCTCGGCGACGGCGCCGCGTCCGCGTGGAAGCCGCGAAAGCAAGAGGTCCACACGTTCGAGCCGCAGTCGGTGGTGTGTGCCGTCCGACATCTCCACCTCGAGCAGGCCGCCGGCGGCGAACTCGTCCAAGGAGCGCAGCAGGCGTCTGAAGTTGGCGCCGGAGAGTGCCTCACCGTGCCACGAGGCGACTTGTTCGAGGATCACTTCGCCCGCGGCTCGTATCACGTCGTCGGACAAAGCCTCTGCATGGCCGGATTCCGTGTCGTTGCCCGTGTCTTCGTCGTCGAGATGGCCGGGCGACGCTCGGTACATATGGAGGCGCACACGCCGGCATTCGTTTGCCAAACGGGCGCACAGCCGCTCGAGTCGCTCGCGACTCTCGCCGCGCGCGTTGCCGAGCATTTGCGCCGCGTAACGGTAGAGTCCGGGGCCGAGTTCTGCGGCGCGTTCGTGGGCACGTTGCGCAGTTTCGCGAGTGGGTGCGCGCACCACCGCCTCCAAAATCTGCGTCGCACGCTGCCGGTCCACCGGCTCGGGGGAAGGGACGCGTTCCGCACGTGGCTCGTGCGCTTCCTCGTCGTCGACACTGCTGAGCGTGAGCGCCGACAGCGTTCCGAGGCGCTCAAGGGTGTTGCCCGTGGCGGCATCCGCCTGCTCCAACTCCTCCTCGCTGGGTGGCCAGGAGAATGCCGGGTGCTGCACCGCTCGGTGAGCAACGCGTGCCGCGGCAATGTCACGTGCGACCAAGTCGGCGTCGAATTCGAACGACTCCGCTGCGTCCGTCACGTTCGACAGCAGTGCTGCGGCGTGGTCGCGCCAGCGCGGTGCGGACATCCCTCG
>SKZP01000074.1 GCA_007127275.1 Planctomycetota bacterium | reverse complement strand
GAGCCGAGCGAGGAGGGGGCACGACTGCGCGGCACCGTCGTGGACGAATACGGCAACCCCGTTGGCGGCGCCCGGGTGGTGTGGTTCGACGCCCTCGAGGCGGACGAGGACATCCAGCGCCACTGGCGCAACTTGCAATCGCTGTATTTCCACGACGAAGTTCCAGAGGAGCGGCGCCGCAACCTCCCTCACGCGCTTAGTGACGAAGATGGCGCGTTCGAATTCGAATGGCCCGAATGGGAGGAACAAGACGAGGAAGAGGCGCCGGAAGGGATGGTCATTGCTGGGCGGGAAGCGTTGGAAGAGGTCGGCCACGAAACGGTGACCTGGGGCGAGGCGGGGCCGCTGCGCATCGAGGTGGTGCGCGGCGTGACCTTGCGGGTTCATGTGCGCGACGCCGCCGGAGAGCCGATCGAGGGGGCCTCGGTGAACGTGTGGCCGACGGATTCCACCTTGCCGGACGAGGCCGCCGACGACCCGCGTGACTTGTTGCGTACCCAGCAGCGGCGAAGGGGCATGAATCTTCACGAAGTCGAGCGCGGCTCAACGGACGAAACCGGCTACGCGCTACTCGGCGGCTTCGAAGATCCGGAGGATTACCTTCACGTCATCGCCGACGCGACCGACTTCGCCCCGAGTCCGAAGATCAATATCCGCCCCGGGGCGCAGGGACATGCGGAAGTCACCGTCACGCTCGAGCCGGGCGAGTCCCTTGCCGGCGTCGTAGTGGACCAATTCGGCAAGCCGCTGCCGCATGCCACGGTACGCATTTCCCCCGAGTCGCGGAGCCGATGGCATTCTGGTGCTTTTTCCGCCGCCTCCGGGACCGACCGTGAGGGACGCTTCGAGGTGCGCGGACTGTTGCCGCCGCTCGACGACCTCGGCTACGAGGTGATTGCCGCCGCTCCCGGCTTCGCGGATGCCACGCAGGAGGCGCGGCTCGGCGAGGAGTTGCACATTGAGCTTACGCGCCTCGGCATGATTGTCGTTGACGTGTACGACCCCGACGGCGAGCCCCTCGGACGAGGCGACGGCATGCGCATCCGCGTCGACGGACATGACGAGTGGAACGCGCCGAGGGTGGAATGGGTGGCGCTCGACGCCGAGGGCAATGTGCTCGACGGGCCGGACGGCGAGGCGAAGCCGTACCTCGAACTCCCCGGGGCGACACTGGATGCGCCGCGAGAAAGCAGCCTGCGCCGCAGGGGGCCCATGGACGGGCGCGTCATCGAAACGCATGCCGAGGAAGACGGCGAGACGGAAGAGCGAGAACGGTGGCCGTACTGGCAGGCACGGGTGATCGGACTCGAAGCGGGCGAGTGGAGCCTTTATGCGGAACACGCCGAGTATCCGGCGGCGCGTCACGAACCGGTCGTGCTGGACGAGAACGTGCTTGTGCGCGAGATCGAGTTGCACTTCGAGGAGGGCTCGAGGCTGACCGGGACTGTGCGCGACGCCGACGGGAAAACGGTAGTGGGAGCGCGCGTGGCCGTGTTGCGCCGCCTCGACTCCGGCGAGTACGAGGTCAAATCCTACAACGGCTCTGCGCAACGCAGCGACGCTGAGGGCCACTACACGGTCCCGGCGCTCGAAGAGGGCCCCGTCGTCGTGTTCGCCACGACCCGGGAAAGTCGCCTCTTTCAGCACGAGGTGGAAATTGCCGAGGGGGTCAACGAGTTCGACATCCAGCTAGAAGCGGGGCTCGAGATTACCGGGCAACTCCTCTACGAAGACGACACCCCGGCCGAAGACGCGAACCTGCAGGTGTGGCGGGATATCGACGAGGCGAGTGAGCCGGCGCTGACCGTGTTGCATGACTCCCGTGCGGGGCACCCAATGGTGTCGCCGCATACTCGTGTAGACCGCGACGACGAGCCAGGCCGCTTCCGCGTCGTCGGCCTCGAAGAGATGTCGTACACGCTTTCGGCGAACTCCGCGCGCGCCTCGTCCGTGATGGTGGAGGCAGTGGCGGGCAGCGAGGATGTCGTCATTCGCCTTCCGCTCAAGAGCCGTATCTTCGGCACGGTGACGTCGCCGGACGGCTCGCACCCTACGGAAGGGCAGCTACGCATTCATGAGGGGCGTCACTCGCGGCTCGAAAGGCTCGAGGAGCGGGATTGGGGCAACTTGCGCTACGACTCGCAAACCGGGAAGTACGAGTACTTCACCGACGCCGGCAGCTACCGCTTTGAGCTTTCCGTCGAGGGAACCGGCGGCGCCCAGGCCGAGGTGACGCTGGAACAAGGCGAGGCGAAGCGCGTCGACCTGGAACTCGACGAGGCATTCACGGTCCGCGTACAGGTGATTGATCCGCAGGGGGCGCCGGTGCGCGACGCCGAAGTCCGCGTCGATCAAGGGCGAGGCATGATGCTGGGGCAAGGCGGCGGTGACTCCGGCACCACCACCGACGAGAACGGCATGGCCGAGCTTGACGGGATTTCCTCCGCCGAGATCCTGCTGGTCGCGAACGCCGACGGCTTTGCCGCTTCTTACACCGAGGCGAACCTTGCGGAGTCGCGAGAGGTCGTCGTGCAACTCACCGTCGGCGGCCGCATCGAAGGGGAGGTATACGACGACGACGGCGCGCCGGAGGCCGGCGCTGCGGTGATGGTGGTCGAGCCCATTACCTTCAGCTCGCCCGTCGAGGGAACGAAGACCGACGGCGACGGCCGGTTCGCCTTCGAGCACGTGCACGCCGGTACGTACATGATCGGCGTGGAACGCGAAGACCGGATGATGGAAGGGCAGCTCCGCCAGATTACCGTGCGCGAAGGAGAGACCACCTACGTCCGTTTCGGCGGTGACCCCAAAGTGCTCGTGCAGGGTCGCGTCACCCGCAGCGGCACACCGGTCGAGCAGTCGGAGATCATGCTGTTCGGCCAGGACGGCGGGGCCACGATGAAAGAGGTCGAACTCGAAGAAGGGGCCCGCTTCGAGGTGCGCCTCGCTCCCGGTCGGTACGTCGCAATCTCCTTCTCGTGGGACGACGGGGATTCCTCTGCCGTGCCGTTCCGCGTGCCGCGCGGCGTAACGAGCCACCGTGTGGAATTGCGCGTTCCCGGCGGCGAAATCCGCGGGATTGTGCGCGACGCAGACGGACAACCCGTCGAGGGGGTCAGCGTACATGCCGCAGGGAAGTCGGAGCACGGCTCCCCCTTCGAGCTCCTCGACCGGATCGACTTGCTCGAGCCGCGGCAGGTCGCGCGCACCGACGCCGAGGGTCGCTTCACGCTCTCCCATCTGGCACCGCGGGAATACCGCGTCTGGGCCGGGGGCGGTCGCCACCGAGTGCAGCACGACGAACCGTCCGCGACGGCCGTGACGCATGTGCACGTCTCCGACGGGGGCACCGCCCACGTCGAGCTGATCCTCGAGGACTCGGCAGTGCTCGAGTTGCACTTTGACAGCAACTTCGAAAGCAACGCCCTCGCGCAAATGGTGGTAATGATGCACGACCAACAAGGCCACGGCGTCCCCGGGACGGCCGCGCAGTTCTTCGAGGGCGAAGGGCTCGACGAAGACAACCGTGCGTACTTCAGCGCCCTGCCCGCGGGCAGCTACAGCCTCTTCGTCGAAGTGCCCGGCTACGCCGTCATCCGCCGCGACGTCACGTTGCGCTCGGGCGAGGTTACGACGGTGACGCTTACCGCCGAGGAAGCGGGCCGCCTGAAACTGCGTGTCACCGACACCGCCGGCGAGCGGGTGATCCCGGACAACTACCGCCTGCTCGACAGCGACGGCAACGACATGACACCGACCGGCGGGATCATGAACCTCTGGCTTGGCGCTGGCGGGGGGGACACCCCCGAAGGGCGTGTGCTCGAGATTGACAACCTGCGCCCCGGTCGCTACACGCTGGAGTTGACGCACAACGACGGCCAAGAAAGCGCCGCCGTGGAGGTGACCATCAACGCCGGCGAAACCACGGAAGCCGAAGCGACCCTGCGCTAAGCGGTCATGGACCCGTCGACCGTTGAGGTCTCGTTGATTCGTATTGCGCACACAACGCGGGATTTGTGCCCCCAAGCCCACAGGCTTCGCCCGAGGGTCGAACGCAAATCACGGTTCGACCCGGAAGCCCGTGGTCGGGGGAGGGGAAAATCTCGCGTTGTAGATCAAGAGGGGGCGCGGAGGCCCGCCCTAAGTACAGCTCCCCAGAAGAAAGTAACCCATTTGCTGCTGCGCGACCGACTCGCTTCCTCGGGCTCGACGGCGCTCCTTGATGTGACAAGGGCCACGCCTGCGGTGCTCGCCTTCGTCCTCGTTGCGACTCGGCCTGCTCGCAACGCAACGGGGTCTCTTTCTTCTGGGGAGCTGTACTAAGAATTCGTGCTTGGTCGCTCACCTTTCGAGTTGTTCGTCCACGGCCTCCCCGAAACCCAGGACTGCCGTTGGGCTACTCTCGGCCGCCGTGGGCCTACGGGAATGCGAATTCGTCCGTGCCCACCCCTAAGGAGCTGTCAGAAAATTACTTCCAAAAGTTGAGCTACTGCGCTCGGCTCTGCTTCGTTGTCGTCGGTTG
>SKZP01000358.1 GCA_007127275.1 Planctomycetota bacterium | reverse complement strand
GTGCTCGAAACGACGCGCGAAGGGGAGGCCGAGTTCACCAAGTGGATCGTTTACGAGCCGAGTACGCGTGCCTTTTTGCGCTCGTGCGGCGTGCCTGCGGGCGAGCTCGACGACCTGACCCACGACGCGCTGGTTCACCTCGTGCAGTCGGTGGTGCCGAAGTACGATCCGAGCCTCGGCCCGTTTCGCGCCTACTACAAGACGTCGTTGCGCAACCTGGTGCGCTCCTTCTTCCGCAAGTCGGGAGCTGGTGCCAAGGAGGCATTCGCCGACCCCGTGACCTCGGAGACGCCCGTGGCGACGACAATCGCCGAAGACGAGGCACGCCGGTTTGCCGAGGCGGCATTGCTCGCCGCGCAAACGATCGACCGCCTCGTTCGGGAGGTGGAGCCGGGCGAGTACGGGGCCGCGCTGATGTTGCGTCAAGCCCTCGTCGACGGGTGGTCGCAGGACGCGATCGCCGAGGCGCACGGCGTCTCCAGCCGCACCGTACGCCGCACGCTTACGACACGGTCGTTGTCGGTTTTCGAGCGATGGTGCGCGCAAACGCTGGGCGTCCCCGTCGCCCCAATGAGCCGCGACCTGCCACTGACCGGGGAGTGGAAGCAAATCACCGATCCGCGCAAGGAAGAACGCCGCCTCGCCTGGCTCGTGGCGATCGGCGAGTATCTACGGACTCATTCGGCCGGGCCGAGGGGCCGTCCATGAACGAGTGAAAGGAGTACCGAGAGATGGCGTATGCTCATAACGATACGGTTCACTGCCAGCGTCGGGAATCGCCACACTGCGCGAAGCAAGGCTTCGCCGGCGCGTTCCACGAGTGCAAGTCGTGCCGCCTGTTGCTCTGCACGAACTGTCAAACCATTCAAGGCTCGAATCGGTGCCCGAACTGTGGCCAATCAACGGTCCGGCCTGCCACTTTCAACTGAATCGGCCGTGCCCTGCACACTCACGAGGCACCGGGCTCAATCCGGCTTGTCGCCGGTGATCTCGCGGATGTAGTGGGAGATTCGTTCGCGTTGTTGTGGGTTTCGGCAGTGCCGTAGCGCTTGATGCAGGGCGTGCAGCGTTTCGTCGCGGTCGCTCTCCCACGTCAAGAACGCGCGGCGCCACCACGGCGACCAGCGTCGCGGGTTCAACTCCAGCGAGCGGTCGAAGTCGGCCAAGGCTTTGTCCTCCTGGCCCACATGCACATATTGCGCGCCGCGCCGTTCGAACGTTTCCGCGTCGGTGGGATTGAGCTCGAGAGCCTTGGTGAAGTCTTTGATGCTTTCCTCGTACTCTTCACGCAACGTACGGATCTCGCCGCGTCGTACCCAGACGAGAGCGCGCTTGGGAGCGGCCTCGCACGCCGCATCCGCGTCGGCGAACGCCGCGTCGAGCTCTCCCATCCTGAGGTAGCAAAGGCTGCGGTTAAGGAGAGCGGAGGCATCCTCCGGTCGCTCCTGAAGCGCGGCGGAAAAGTCGCTGATTCCCGCGCGCCAGTAAGAGGCACGTCGGTTCACATAGCCACGGGCGTAGAGCAACTCGAACCGCTGGCCGGCCCATTTCAGCGCGTCGTCCAGGTAGGCGAGCGCCGCGTCGACGTCCCCGTTCGCCGTGGCGAGCACAGCGCGTTGCAAGCGATCCGTGGCAAATGCGTCCGGATCCTCGGTGGGGGATGGCCCGGGCTCGCGGGTGAGCCAGTCACGGTACACCGCACCTTGCTCGCCCCGAAACCCCCGCACGAGTTCTTCAAAGCGGTCGCTCTCCGACCTGGCACGGTCCCATTGGGCGCGGAACTCGGACAACGGGCTTGGCGAACGCTCGACGAGGGGCGCGACGGCCGCGACGCTCGGTTGCTTTTCGGTTTCCTTCGACGCCCCGGCTTCCAGGAATGCCACGCCGCTCATCGCGGCCACCCCGGCGAGCAGCGGCACCCCAACGGCGGCGCCAACGCGGAGGCCACGCCTGCGCCGCCGGCATTGCGCCGCGGTCCCAATGCGTCGTACCGCGTCACGAAATGCCGTTGCGCTCGGGCGGCGGCCCACGGCGGCAGTCGCCTCCGACAACAACACGCCCATTTCCCGCCACCACCGCGTGTCGGCGTCAGCAATCCATTCGGCACGCATCGCCGGCGGATACCGGCGCCACCACGCTGGATCCATCCGGTCGTGCACCGGGGAGACTCGCTCGTCATGCACCGGCGTAAGGAATTCGCGCACACAGCAGGCGAGCGAATAGACGTCGAACGCCGGCGAGCCCGCTTCGGCGGCCGGATGCGGTGGCGCATAGTGCGGCGTAAACTCGAACTGACGCACCGGACCCATACGTCGCACCGCGCCGAAGTCGCCGAGCAACAAGCGCACCTCCGAAGCACCCCGCGGCAGCCGCTCCGGCTCGCGGCAGACGAACAAGTTCGACGGCTTCACGTCGTGATGCACAAAGCCCCAGGCATGCAGCGTCACAAGGCTTGCCGCGACATCGTCGATCCACGCCATTACCCCGTCGATGGAGCGCGGTCCCCAGCTTTTCGGATGCTCGCGCGCCGTGGCAAGCCAGTCTTGCATCGTCCCCGCAGGGAAGAGCTCGCTCAACAGCCCGACAATCCGCTCCCCCTGCCACTCGCTCGACTCGACATCATAAACGCGTGCCAAGTGGCGAGCGTCTGTCTCCGTCGAGGCCCCAATTCGACGGCCAAGCTCGCGTACACTCTCGACCTCGGCGACGCCGTCCTCCGCCCCATTTGCCGCGGTCGCACGAATGACCTTGAGCGCCAGTCGCTCTTGAGATCCGCTCGCGAGAACCGGATGGGGGTGCATCCGTTCGACGACGAAGACGGCCGCGGTGGGTGGCCGTGCCGCAAGCATCCGAGCGGAGGTGAACGACCACGCCCCGAACACCGCATTTCGGTTCAGCGCCTCAACAAAGGCGTCGCATGCAAGAAGCCGCTTGTTCATAACGCAGCAAAAATCGGTGAGCCATCGTGGACGCCTCGCCCCCGAATTCAAAAGCTAACACCGTAGGTGGCTCATTGTAAGACGCAATGCGTGGTCCGTTGATCAACCGTACAAGAGACTCCGCGCGGGTGGTCCCTGCCCGCATGCGAGCATCACGACGTTTGGCCGCGAGGCATTGCCGAGCGCGCCTCGCGTTTCGGGGTGCTGACAGGCATACCCACGTTCCTGGCCCCCCTCAACGTGAAGGACAACCGCGACGTCCCTTGAACCCGCGTTCTAGCCTTCGACGGCGGCGACGACCTTCTTGGCGGCGTCGGTCATGTCGTCGGCGGGGGTGATGTCGAGGCCGGAGTTGCGCAGGAGCTGCTTGCCCTCTTCCATCATGTTGCCCTGCAGGCGCACCACCAACGGCACGTTGATGCCGACGGCTTTGCTGGCCGCGACAACGCCGTTGGCAATGGTATCGCAGCGCATGATGCCGCCGAAGATGTTCACCAAGATGGCCTTGACGTTCGGATCCTCCAGAATGATCTCGAAGGCGGCCTTGACCTTCGCCTCGTCGGCACCGCCGCCGACGTCGAGGAAGTTCGCCGGGCTGTGCAAGCCCGAGCCGTGGTACTGGATAATGTCCATGGTCGCCATGGCGAGGCCGGCACCGTTGACGAGGCAGCCAATGTCACCGTCGAGTTTGATGTAGGCGAGATCGTGGTCGTGCGCCTTGCGCTCCGCGGGCGCCTCCTCGGCGAGGTCGCGCAATTCGGCGAGCTTGCGGTGGCGGAAGAGCGCGTTGTCGTCGAAGGTAATCTTCGCATCCAGCGCGAGCACCTCGCCGTCGCGGCTGATCACTACGGGGTTGATTTCGACGAGGCTTGCATCAATCTGGCTAAACGCCTTGGCCGCGCCGAGCACCACCTTGACGAAACCGTTGACGTGAGCCTTTTCCTTGAGGCCCAGTGCAAAGGCAAGCTCCCGCGCCTGGAACGGCCACAGCCCCACGTGCGGCTGAAACCATTGCTTGTGAATGGCCTCGGGGGTGCGCTCGGCGACCACCTCGATGTCCATCCCCCCCTCGGCACTGGCAATCACCGCGGCGCGGCCCTTGGCACGGTCCACGGTGAAGGCGAGGTACAATTCCCGCTCGATCTGTGTCGCCGCCTCGATCAGTACGGAATTGACAATCTTGCCCGCGGGGCCGGTTTGTTTGGTCACGAGCAGGTTGCTGAGCATCTTGGTCGCGTACTCCTGCACCTCCTCGCTGGTCCGCGCGAGCTTCACGCCCCCGTCGAGCACGGCTTCGAAGCCGGCCTGGGCAGCAACGTGCGGCACCCCCGCCTCGTCGAGCGTCACCGTTTCCGGGTCGTAGTGCTTCGGGTCGAAGACATGTCCCTTGCCGCGGCCGCCGGCGTGAATCTGCGCCTTGACCACGCAGACTTCGCTACCAATTTCGCGGTAGGCCGCCACGGCACGGTCGACGCTGCTTGCCATTTGGCCGTCGACCACGGGGACACCGAATTCAACGAACAACTGCTTGGCCTGGTACTCGTGGATATTCATATGTGGCGACTCGCAGAGGGGTACGCACGCAAAGGCGGGAACG
>SKZP01000261.1 GCA_007127275.1 Planctomycetota bacterium | reverse complement strand
CCCGTAAGGCGCCGACTGCGTGTGCTCGTTCGAGTAGCATCTCGAGCGGCGGCGGCGCGGCTCGCAAAAGAAAGACAAGGTCGACGAGCCAGGCGAGCCGCTCGAACTGGTGCTTTGCCCCATGGATGGCCAGCGCGAGAAACTCGTCGCACGGCTCGAGCACCCACGCCGGCGCGCCCCGTTCACCGTCGGAAACCGGCTGAGACCGTTCGAGCAAGCGCGCTGTGTCCAGGTTGGTACCGAAGCCGTAGGCGGCGAGCCAATGCAATTCCACCAGCGGCGCCCCCGCGGGTGTGTGCTCCGGCAACGGTGTGAACTTTACGTCGGGAAAGCGCCACCGCGAGGCCCACGTCAAGCGCGGCGAACGTTGCACGTACCCCTGTGCCGCAAGGATCTCGGCGGCCGCGTCGAAGTGCGCCGGTGCGACGAGCAGGTCGAGGTCGCTGGAGTGTCGCTTGTCGCGACCGCCCCAATACCGCTGCGCGAGCAATGGTCCCTTCAGCGCGACGACTCGGACATTCGCGTCGGCATACGCCGCCAGCAACCCGGAGAGCACCCGTTCGTGCATCCGTTGCGTCATCTTCGCAAGCGCATCCTGGCGGCGCGCGGCCCGCACAATCTCCCCGGGCGGCGCATGCGGTGCTTCCGCGGGAAGGTCGTCCAGCGCGTCGAGCAGCACCGAGGCTACGCCGTGGTAGTGCGCAAGCTCGAATACGCGTCGCCAGTTGGGCGGACTCGACCGCCTCGCCAGCACCTCCGCAAGCGCCGGCACCGGCGCGAGTGCCGCCGCGAGCAGCGGCTCGAGCATGAGCGCCCGTTCCTCACGCAGCGCGCGTTTGTGCCCCAGCGCCGTCCATTCGCTGCCGCCGCTGCGCCGCATGGCGACCTCCGCACGCGCCATCTGGAGAACCCGTTTCCTCGCGAGCGTATCATGTGGCACGCCCCGGCACTGCGCTTCGCCGCGGCCTGACCTCGGAGGCATGCGGGGATTTTTTCCCACGCGAAGAGTTTTTCCACGCCACGGCCGTCTGCTGCGGGAGGTGATCCCGGGAAATCCGACCTCGACTCCGTTGGCACGGTCGTTGCGTCGGTTGAGGCAGTGGAAGCGACGCTTGCCTTGGTCGTCGAGGCACGGCGCACTCGCGACCCAACGGACTGGACAAAGCACATGCCGAATCTCTGGAGTATCATTCTCGCCGGCGGCGTCGGTCGGCGCCTGGCCACGGAGGCACAGCGGCGCTACGGGTACGCGCGTCCCAAGCAGTTCTGCGACTTCGACGGCGAGGGGACGCTACTCGAGCGAACCATGCAGCGAGCGCAACGACTTACGCCCGAGTCGCGCGTGGTCGTGGTTACGACGCGAAGCCACCGGCAAGAAGCAATTGAGTCGCTTCGTATGTATCCGGAAACGCAAGTCGTCGAGCAGCCGCTCGGTCGCGACACAGGCCCGGGAATCCTGCTTGCGCTGCGCGCCATTGAGCGGGAAGACCCCGCGGCAACGGTGGTCATGCACCCCTCGGATCATTATATCCACGACGTGGACGGCTTCGTAAGCCACGTGCGAAACGGCGTGCGCGCCGCCCAGACGGCATCCGAACGCGTCGTCTTGCTCGGGGCCCATCCCGACGAGGCGCAAGGCTCGCCGGAAAGTTACGGCTGGATGGTGCCGGAATGCGCCACGGCTACGCGTTCCGCCGTGCGCACGTTTCGCGAGAAGCCGCCGGTGGAGGAGGCCGAGGCGCTGCGCGAGGCGGGGGCGAGGGTCAACACCTTCGTGATGGCCGGCTCGCTCGCCGCGTTTGTACGGCTTAGCGAGTGGTGGATGCCCGAGTGGTGGCAGGCGCTGGCGACACAAGAACGCATGGCAGTGGAGAATGCCTACCGCACGCTACCGGCGGTGAACTTCTCCCGTGAGGTGCTCGAGCCGGCGGGGCGCTACCTCGACATGTACCGCCTCGACCCGGTCGGCTGGAGCGACATTGGCACGCCGGTGCGCTTGCAGGCCGCCTTCGGTGAGATGACGACGCATTCGACAAGCCGCCTTGCGGTGCACTCACACCCCCCCGCAGACAAGGAACGACGGTCCGCGACGCACAACCTCCAATGACGCGTTGCCATGCGAGTAGGCAACCGTTGAAGGTGAATCCCCCGTGTTCAATCTCAACTCAACTACGCATTGCCCGCGTGCGAAATCAGAGAGTATGGCCAACGTGACGCAATCGCCACGGGTATTGATCGTCGACGACGAAGCACTGTTATCCTGGGCCCTGGCCGAGCACCTCCGAAGTGCGGGATACGCAGTGGAAACCGCCAGCACCGCCAAGGAGGCGCTCGAGGCGTTCCAGCGAGGTGCCAACGGCGGGGATCCGTTCGACGCAGTGTTGCTCGACTACCGGTTGCCGGACTTCGACGGCACGCTGCCGTTGCTTGCCGACTTTCGCACGCGTGCGCCGAAGCTCGCCGTGTTGATGATGTCCGCCTACGGAACGCCGGAATTGATCCAACAGGCCACCGAGCAAGGGGCCGTCGAGTTCTTCAGCAAGCCGTTCGAATACGACGACGTGGTCGCGGAACTGGCCCGCCACATTCCTCCGCCCGGTTGTTGAAGCGAGGCTTTCGTTCACCAACGGCGACGGACGACGGTCCCGCACGGCAGCGACCGAGCAACTCCCCGTTGCAGAACGGTCGTATACACAAGCCTACGCGCGTCGCCCCAATGCCGGCAGGTCGTCTCTGCCAAGGAGCGGACAGGAAATCAATTCCAAACGTTGAGCGTCATGAGCGAAGGCTATGCAAGGCGGAGAACGGTGAGCCGCGCAGGCGTGGTTTGCCCCGTCGAGCCGCGCAACCGACGACAACGAAGCTGAGCCGAGCGCAGAAGCTCAACTTGTGGTTTCTGACAGCTAGGTAGCTCCGTGCTCGACACGTCGCACGGGAAGCCGCGGCCGCGCGACACTCTTCATTCGTGCGGCCAGGTGCTACCAAGGCAGCTCGTCGTTCTCGTCATTTTCTTTCCAGAAGTCGGGGTCCAGTTCGTCGCCGCTTTTCCAGGCATCCGGGTCGTCGGGCGTCCAGATGGGATCAATGTCGGTGGGGTCCTTCGGTTCGTCCGCCTCTGCGTCGAGGGGGCTGCCTTCAATCCCGAGGTCACGCGCCAAGTCTTCGTCGAGTTCGAAAACGATCTCCTCGCTGTCCTCGTCGTCGTCCTCGTCGTCGTCGTCCTCATCATCCTCTCGTGCGTCGACGAGTTGCATCTCCGAGCCGACGAGCATGTCGTACTCCTCGGCGTCGACGTCAACCTCGATCTCGTCGCCGGTCTCCGCACGGGCCTCGGCGAGCAGCCGCATGGGGTCCAGTTCGTCTGCTCCCTCCGGCAATGGCGAGACAATCTCTCCCGGCAAGGCGGGCAATTCGTCGTCGCTGTCGACGAGATCGAAGGTGGCCTCTTCCTCGTCTTCGCGACCGTGTTCGTCGGCCGGCAAATCCTCGAACATTGTAAGCGGCACGTCGAGGAAGTCGGCAAGGCCGCCGGCAATGCGCCGGTCTCGTTCGGTGCGAAAGTGCGGCGGTACGTAGGTGTACCAGCGCAATACGACCTCCGCCTCCTCCCAATTCAGCGCAATCGGTCGGCTGCCACTGCGCTTCGAGGTGCGCGACGGCGCCGGTGGACCAGAGGCCGCACCCGCCTCTTCGGCGTGCGCACCCTCGGCGGAGGGGGCGTTGCCCGGCAGCGAGCCCAGCGTGAGGTCGAACTGTTCGAGCCGCTGCTCAATCAAGCGCACCGTGTCCCGGCTCACCCCGGGAATCGTCGCCAGGTCCTCCGGCGAGCGGCGCAGCAAGTCGACAATGTAGCGGATATTGTTATGCTCGAGCCCGGAGATGGCGCCGAACGGCAGGCCCAGGTCACGAACCGACATCGCGAGATCCGCCTCGTGGCCCGCACTGGGAGAGCCGTTGCGAATCTCGCTGGCACTGATCTTGAGTCCACAGCGCTCACATATTTGTCGGTTGAGTTGCCGGTCGAGGCCCGAGGCGGGGAAGACCCACATCATCCAATCGGTGACGCGAAGGCCGTCGTCCACCGACAACTCGAAGCCGGGAATGGGCGCACTCACAAGCGTCTCCTCCCGCTCATCCTGCCTGTCGCGACCTACGCAGAGCCCGAATCCGGCGGTGCAGCGACTCGAAGCGGAACGCATTCCCGAGCCCGCCCACGAAACCACCGAGGCTCCCGTCAATTATAGGGGAAGCGGGCACCCGGAGCAAGCAATCCCCGTCCGGCTCCGCAACTTCAGGTTGTCGCCACCGAGCCCCCCCGGGCTTCGTTCGAGGGGTGAAGCCGGCGATGGCTGGCTACGGACTTGGGCGCAGCCGGAAAATATTTGGTACGACAATTCCCGTTGGGCGGGTCTCCGTGCCGCCCGTTACCCCGACATGCGCGGCTCCGTGCCCGCCGACCACGTCTTACGGGTGGGGGGGTTGTCTGACGGACGGGGACGGAGGCCCGCCCTTCGCATGTCTTAGCACTTTCGAGTT
>SKZP01000533.1 GCA_007127275.1 Planctomycetota bacterium | reverse complement strand
GAGTTCCTCTTTCGCGAAGTCACATCGCTCGAGTCGCTGATCGGCAGCGGCAAAAGGAAAAAGGACCAGAAGCGCCTCGACGAGGTGGATGTCGAGGAGGTTGCCCTCTACGCCGCCGAGGACGCCGACGTCGCCGGGCAGTTGCACGAAACGCTGCTGCGGCAGCTCGAACGGGACGGCTTGCTGAACTTGTACCGCACGCTCGAGATGCCCTTGCTCGAGGTGCTTGCCGAGATGGAATGGCGCGGTATTGCCCTGGAGCGCACGGTGCTTGAAACACTGCGCGAGGAGATGCGGGTGGAGTTGGCCGAGATCGAGCAACAGATTTACGAGTTGGCCGGGCGCGAGTTCAACATCCGCTCGACCAAACAGCTGGCGGATTTGCTCTTCGAGGAGCGGGGCCACACCCCAATCAAGAAGACCAAATCTGGGGCGAGCACGGATGAGTATGTCCTCGAAGCGCTCGCCCGCCAGGAAGGCCATGATCCGCTTCCGGGAAAAATCCTGGAATACCGGACGATCCAAAAACTGTTGAGCACGTACGTAGAGGCGCTGCCCAAATATGTTCGCGAGGAAACCAACCGGGTTCATACATCGTTTCATCAGGTAGTGACCCCGACGGGCCGGTTGAGTTCCGCGGATCCGAATCTGCAGAACATTCCGATTCGCAGCGAGCATGGCCGGCGCATTCGACGGGCCTTTGTGCCGGGCGAGTCGGGATGGGTGCTTGCGGCGCTCGACTACTCACAGATTGAGTTGCGGCTCGTTGCCGAGTTTTCAGGGGAGCCGGCGCTGATCGAAGCGTTCGAGGCCGACAAGGACATTCACCGAGCGGTCGCGGCGCGCATCTTCGGCGTTGCCGAGGGGCTCGTCACCGCTTCGCAGCGCTCTGACGCCAAGGCGGTGAACTTCGGAATCATCTACGGCCAGACCGCCTTTGGACTCGCGAATGCCACGGGGATGACCAAGTCAGAAGCGCAGGCGTTCATTGACGACTACTTCAAGCGCTTCCCGGGGGTGCGTCGCTACATCGACGAAACCATTGCTCGGGCTCACGAGCGCGGCTACGTCACCACGCTCCTGGGGCGGCGCCGCTACCTGCCCGAGCTAAAACTGTCCAACAGGGTCAAACGGTCTCGGGCAGAGCGCGAAGCGGTCAACACGACCGTACAAGGCTCGGCCGCCGACCTGATCAAGGTGGCGATGGTCAAGCTGCATGAGCGAATTGAGCAAGAGCAGCGCCCGGTGCGGATGCTGCTGCAGATCCACGACGAATTAATCTTCGAGTGCCCGCGGGAAACCGTCGAAGAAGAAACGAGCGTCGCCCGCGAGGTAATGGAAACCGCGCACACGTTGAAAGTCCCCCTCAAGGTCGACGTTTCCTGGGGGAAAAATTGGTTCGAAGCAAAGTAAGGAGAAGTGTTGCTGGTTGTTCATGACACGTGGCTTGTGAAACAGCGTGGCTAGTGGTTCGTGGCCCAATGCAAGGGCCATTGGACGACCCCCACTAGCCATCAGCAACGAGCCACTCACCGGCAACTAGCCTCTTCGCCAGCAACCAAAGGAGTCGCACTGCGGTGATCGTCATCGGCCTTTACGGCGGAGTTGCCTCCGGAAAGAGCACTGTTGCCCGCCTCTTCGGCGAGTTGGGTGCGCGTGTGCTCTCGGCCGACGAGGCGGTGCATGAGGCGTATACGCAGCCTCACGTGCGCCAAGCCGTTGAGGCGCGCTTTGGCCCACAGATTTACACCGCCGAGGGGACGCTCGAGCGCAAAGCACTTGCCGCGCAAGTCTTTGCCGACCCGCAGGCCCGGCGCGACCTGGAGGAGATTGTGCATCCGGTGGTGCGCGAACGTCTCTTCGAGGAGATGCGCAAAGCCTGCGAGAGGGATACGCATGAGGCGGTGGTGCTGGATGTGCCGCTGCTTGCCACCTCGCCGCTTGAGGAACATGTCGAGATTGGCGTCTTCGTCGAGGCGAGTCTTGCCGAGCGTGAGCGCCGAGCGAAGAGTGAACGTGAATGGAGCACGGGCGAGGTTGCGCGGCGAGATGCCGCCCAGCCGCCGCTTGAGCAGCGCAAGTCGCGTTGCCGGTTCGTCGTAAACAACGACACCGGGGTTTCGGAGGAGAAGCTACGCGAGCACGTGCAAAGCATCTGGGCGGCCATCCGCAAGGAGTCGTCCGAGCCACAGAGTTCGAGTTGAACAACGAGTAACGAAATCCGCACGCAGGTTAGGTTCCGTTCTTCCCAATGCGCCCGGGGGAAGAAGCAGCAGCAGAACCGGGAACACGGTCAACGCCCTCGCGAGTCCGCCCTACAGTCAGTTCTCGAACACGTAGTAGACGGAGCGCGTTCAACCGTTCATTTGCCCCCACGCATGGCCACGACTGGAAAATCGCGGCCACGACGTGACCACCAACCGAAGCGAACCTTGCCGCTTCGGGCTCAACAACCCGATGGGTGATTCGGATGCCAGAGAAGAAGGAAGTAGAAAGCAACAAGAAGAAGGCCGCGAAAAAGCGCAGCAGCAGTGCGGGGCGTACGAAAAAGTCCGCGGGCAGCAGCGCAAGCAGCAGCAATGACGAGGCCCGCGCAAGCGAAGCGCAACAGGCGCACGAGGAAACCATGCGTACCGAAGACGAGGCTCAGGAGTCTGTCGAGGAGGACGACGCACAAGAATCGCCGAGCACGGGCCGGGCGAAAAAGCGCAAGTCTGCCGCAAAGCGCAAACCCGCCGGCTCGCGCACCAAGAAGGCGACCGCGGACGTAGACGAAGTTGGCGCCAACGACCGCGAGGATGACGACGTTGATCCCTCCTCGGCGGAGAGTGACGAAGTGGCCTCGCGCGACGAGTCCGCCGAGAGTTTTGACGAGGATGACGGCGGAGACGTCGGGGACGACGCGGCAAGCGAGGAGGAGTCCGTCGACGAACGCTCCCGTCGTGTTGCGGGCCGCGGCCGCAAGAGCACCAAGGGCCGCCGTTCCCGCACCGCCGCCGGAGCCCGCGGTACGAGCGCCGCCGAGGATGAGGAGACCGAGTCGGTCACCGCGCCGGTGCGCGCCCGTCGTACCACGGGTGAAGAAGGCGAAGAGGAAGAAGTGGAAGCGGAGGAAGCGCCCGCCCGCGGTCGCCGTGAGGCAAAAAGCCGGGACGACCGCGCGCGCGCCCGTGAAGAAAAAGTCGAAGAACAGGTGGGCGACGAGGAGTCGGACGAGGTCGAGGTGGCAACGGAGACAAAGCCCTCGAAGCTCAACCTCACCGAGTTGCAAACGAAGACCATGGCCGAGCTGCTCAAGATCGCGCGGGACATCGGCCTGCGCGAGGGCATCACCGGCATCAAAAAGCAGGACCTGATTTTCCGGATCCTCAAGGAGCACATGCGCCGCTCCGGCGAGGTGATGATCGGCGAGGGCGTCCTCGAGGTCCTGCCCGACGGCTTCGGATTCTTGCGCAGCCCGCGTTACAACTACTTGCCGAGCCCTGACGACATCTACGTCAGCCCCTCGCAGATTCGCCGCTTCGGCATGAAAACCGGCCTGACCGTCAAGGGCCAGATCCGGCCGCCGAAGGACGACGAGCGCTACTTCGCGCTGCTCAAGGTCGACGAGATCAACGGCGAAAAGCCGGAGAACCTACAGGACAAGGTCAACTTCGACGACCTCAAGCCGCTCTACCCGGATAAGCGGCTCATGCTCGAGACCGCCTCCGACGAGATCGCCATGCGCATCATGGACCTGATGACGCCGATCGGGCGGGGCCAGCGCGGCCTGATTGTTTCGCCGCCGCGCACCGGCAAGACGGTCCTCTTGCAGAAGATCGCCAACTCCGTGATGGAGAACAACAAGGAAACCTACCTCATCGTGCTGCTCATCGACGAGCGCCCCGAGGAGGTCACCGACATGGAACGCAACGTCAAAGGGGAGCGCCGCGAGGTGATCAGCTCCACCTTCGACGAGCCGGCCAGCCGCCACGTGCAGGTCGCCGAGATGGTGATCGAGAAAGCGAAGCGCATGGTCGAGTACGGCGACAACGTCGTCATTCTGCTCGACTCCATCACCCGCCTCGGCCGCGCCTACAACACCGAGGTGCCGCACTCCGGCAAGATCCTCTCCGGCGGTGTCGACGCCGCGGCGCTGCAAAAGCCGAAGCGCTTCTTCGGCGCAGCCCGCAACATCGAGCAAGGCGGCTCGCTGACCATTCTCGCCACCGCGCTGATCGAAACCGGCAGCCGCATGGACGAGGTGATCTTCGAGGAGTTCAAGGGCACCGGCAACATGGAGATCGTGCTCGACCGCCGCCTCGCCGACAAGCGCGTCTACCCGGCGATCGACATCAACAAGTCCGGCACCCGCAAGGAAGAGCTCCTGCTGCACCCGGACGAAATCCGCCGCATCTACGCGCTGCGCAAGGTGCTCAACGACATGAACCCGATCGACGCGATGGAAAAGCTCAAAGAGCGCATGCTCAAAAAGCAGAGCAACGCCGAGTTCCTCATGGCGATGAACGTGAGCTAACGCGAACCCATCGAAACCGTG
>SKZP01000171.1 GCA_007127275.1 Planctomycetota bacterium | reverse complement strand
GTGTCGCTGCGTGCGTGCCTCGTGCGCCACGAGCTTTGGCAGGCGCTGGGCTTGCCGGACGAGTCGTTTGCCTCGCTCGACGCCGCGGGGCTCGAACTCGGCCTGCGCTGGATTCGCCGCGGCGCACGCTGCCGGCACGTTCCGGCGTTGTTGCCAGACTCTTCAATTCTCAACGGCAACTCTAGTAAGGCCACCTTGCCGCTTGCGGATGAACTGCGCGTGATTGAGCGTCATTGGGGCCGGCGCTGGGTGCGCTGGGCAACCTGGCGCGCGCGGCGCACCGGCTACGCCACCTCGCGGGAGTTACGTCGCGCATTGCGAGAACTACGCGGCGAGCGCGGATTAGCGCAAGTTGCACCCCAACAAGCACATTCACAATCAATGTCGGCTTTGGCCGCACACGCGCAGCCGTACCAGCAAAGGTTGCATACGGAATACCGGGGCAAGCCCACCGACTTCGTCGGTGGGTCGTACTCAATCAATCCTGATACCGCTGTAACGCCGGCGACGTCAGCACAGAAAGCGCCGGATAAGTCGCACCCAACGACGCACGCAGACGGACCCGCGGATCAGGCAATGCTGCCGCAAGCACCACGAGTGACCGTCTTGATTCCGACCATTGAGCGCTACCCGTACTTGCGGGTTGTGCTCGACCAGTTGCGCACGCAGACAATCCCGCCACACGAAATTCTTGTGGTGGACCAATCACCGCCGGCGGTGCGCGAAACGAGGCTTGCCGAGGAGTTCGCCGACCTGCCAATCCGTTGGCTCACGCTCGAGGAGTCCGGCCAGTGCGTCTCGCGCAACGCGGGGCTGTGCATGGCCAGCGGCACGCACATCCTTTTTCTCGACGACGACGACGAGATTGCGCCAGACCTAATTGAGCAGCACCTCGCGCATCTCGCGGCCACCGGCGCCGACGTCTCCTGCGGCGTGGCCGACGAAACCGGTGCGGGCCCCTTGCCGGCCGAGTTTTGCGTTGCCCGTGTCAGCGACGTCTTCCCGACCAACAACGCAATGCTCAAGCGTGACGCGCTGCTGCGCTCCGGCCTGTTCGACCTTGCTTACAACCGCGGGGCACGCGCCGACGGCGACCTCGGCATGCGGCTCTACCTCGCCGGCTGCGCACTCCACCTCGCGCCACACATCCGCGTGCTGCACCACCACGCGCCACGCGGCGGCCTGCGCACGCACAACGCCCGCCGCATCACCTACGCCAGCAGCCGCAGCCACCTGATGCACCGCCACCTGCCGAGCGTGACGCAGCTTTACTTTCACCTGCGCTACTTCACACCCCGGCAAGTCCACGAGGCGCAGGTCATTGCCGCCCTCGGCACACTCGTCGGCCGCGGCTCCACGTGGCGGCGCGCAGCCAAGGCGCTCGTCGGCGTGGCATTGTTGCCGCACACGTGGTGGGTCATCAGGCGGCGGCTAGACGAGGCTCGCCGGATGTTCGCGACGTATCCGCAGATTCCGTCGCTTCCCGTCCCACGGGACGCTGACACTGCGTGCGGCGGCGCGAACGCAGCGAAACCACAAGCGGCGCAAACAACGGAGTGAACCTGCCACGAACGGCGTTAAGCGGGTGGCCGTGCCGTTGCCGCGCACGCACGGCAGTGCACGCACAAGGCGAGCGCAGAGCGTCAGCCCAGCAAGGCAATCTCAAACCGGCAGCCTGAAGTGCGTACGAAGCCCACGGGCTTCGCCCGTGGGTCGAATGCACGAAGCCGGTGGACCCACGGGCCGCAGCCCGTGGGCTTGGAATTAATCAATCACCCCCAAGCAATCATGCGCGCACTTCTCGTTTGCAGTGAGTTTCCACCGGGTCCCGGCGGCATTGGCACGCACGCGTTCGAACTTTCCCGTGGCCTCGCACGGCTGGGCTGGCAGGTGCGGGTGCATGCGCCGCAAGACTACGCCGACGAGGAGGAGATTGCCGCCTTTGCGCGCAATCAACTCGCTCTGGAACAGCCACGACTCGAACTCGACCGTGCCCCGCGGCAAAACGGCGCGTGGCGCAAGCTGACGAACCCGGCTGTACGGGCGCTGTCGTTGCGGCGCTCGCTTGCCCAGGCGCGGCCGGATGTGGTGATTGCCAGCGGCCGCTCGGCAGTGTGGCTTTGCGCGAGCATGCGCTTCAGCACGACGGAGCAGCCGCGAGGGCGCCGGCGCGTTCCGTGGGTGGCGCTGGGCCACGGCAGCGAGTTCGGCAATCCCGACAAACAGAACTCGTTGCGCGCACGCATTACCCGCTACGCATACAGCCAAGCCGACAGCGTGATCTGCGTAAGCGAGTTCACCCGAACGCGCATGCACGCCGCCGGCATTCGCCCGCGCGCCGAGTCCGTGATCCCCAACGGCGCCGACCCGACTCAATTTCCCCTGTGGCCGCCCGAGCGCATTGCCGCGTGGCGAGCCGGCCACGGCCTTGCCGGCAAACGAGTGCTGCTCACACTTGGCCACGTCAGTGAGCGCAAAGGCCAGGACCTTGTTGTCCGGGCGCTGCCGCGGATTCTCGAGCGCGTCCCCTCGGCGGTATACGTTGCCGTTGGCCTGCCCACGCGGGTGCCGCACTTGCAGGCGCTCGCTCGGGAACTCGGCGTGGCCGACGCGGTGCGCTTTCCCGGGCGCGCTGCAAACGAGGAGCGGCTCGCGTGGTTGCACGCTGCGGACGTGTTCGTGCTGACCTCGCGCAGCACCACGGACGGCGACTGCGAAGGCTACGGCATTGCTGCGGTAGAAGCGGCGTTCTGCAACGTTCCCGCCGTGGTCGCCGCCGGCTCGGGCTTGGCGGAAGCGGTGGTGCATCAAGCGACGGGCTTCGTTGTGCCGCCGGAAAGTCCCGCGGCCATTGCAGACGCGGTGCGTGCATTGTGCACAGAAGAGGACAAGCGCCGTCGCATGGGCGAGGTGGCCCGCGCACGGGCGCTCAACGAGCAAACCTGGGAGCAGCGCGTGCAAGCCTACGACGCCTGGTTACGTGCTCGCGTGCAACTCGCCCGCGGCGAGACCGTGCGTGGTGAGCGTGCGCAAACTCCCACCGCCGCCAAAGTGGAACCCGTACAGGAGCAAACACTGCGGTAGCTACGTCAACAAACCCAAACCAGCCCGCGCGCTTCGCCCGTGGGTGAATGCCGGTGGGGCACTGCATGATCCGCGCGAAACATCCGAATCCGCACACGAATTCAATCCGGACGCGCAGATCCGACTCCTCCAAGGACAGTGCCCGCGGGCTTGCGCAGAAAACCATCCGTCCGCAACGAACACGTCCGCAACATCCCTTAAGGAGCCGCCGCACGTGAAACTGCTCATTGTCTCGCACACGGCACACCGGCACCTCAACGACGGTCGCGTTGCCGGCTTCGGACCAACGGTGCGCGAGATTGATCAGCTTGCCTCGTTGTTCGACTCCGTGCGTCACGTCGCTTGCCTGCACGAGGGCGCACCGACGGGGAACGAACGGCCGTATGAGGCGCGCAATGTCGAGTTCGTGCCGGTGCCGCCGGCTGGCGGCCCGCGTGTGACGGACAAACTCGGCGTGTGCGCAACGCTGCCGCGGTACTGGCACATGATCCTGCGCGAGATCAAGCAGGCTGACGTGGTACACGTGCGCTGCCCCGCAACCATCTCGCTGGCGGCACTTGCACTGCTACACCGGACGCGCCGGCCGCCGCTGCGCTGGGTAAAGTATGCGGGAAACTTCAATCCCGCACCCGGCAGCGGCGAGCCTTGGGCCTACCGCGTCCAACGCCGCTGGCTCCTTGATAACCGCCACCGTGGCACAGTCACTGTGAACGGCTACTGGCAGGGCATGCCGCCGCACGTCTACTCCTTCGACAATCCGTGCTTGAACGACGCCGAGCTTTCCGAGGCGCGTCAGGCGGGCGCAGCGAAAGAACTTCGCGAGCCGCTGCGGCTCCTCTTCGTTGGCAGGGTGGATGAGTCGAAAGGTGCCGGCACGGTGCTCGCCGTGGCGGCCCGGCTAAAACGCGAAGGGATTGCCGTCGAGGTCGACCTCGTCGGGGACAGTCCGTGGCGCTCCACCTACGAAGCACAAGCGGCGGAGTTGGGCCTTGCCGAGCACACCCGTTTTCACGGCTGGCTCGAGCGCACGGCCATCAACCCGCTGTATGCCGCGGCGCACGTGCTGTTGTTGCCGACGCGAAGCGAGGGCTGGGCGAAGGTGCTGAGTGAAGGGATGGCCCACGGCGCCGTGCCGCTTGCCAGCGCGGTTTCCAGTTTGCCGCATGTGCTTGCACAGACGCGTGCCGGGGTGGCGCTGCCGCCGGATGCGCCGGAGGAGTGGGTGGCAACGCTGCGGCGCTTTTGCGGCGACCCGGCACTGTGGCGCGACTACCGCGACCACGGCCTGCAGGCGGCGCCTCGCTTCGGTTATACGCGCTACGTGCACGCAGTGCGCGAAATGTTCGCGCAACAGTGGGGCGTGACGCTACCCGAGCCACAACCGCTCCAGCAACCTGCGCATGCCCCGGTGCCAACGGTGACGTAGCCGACGACGACGCAAGGGAGCCACCTCG
>SKZP01000615.1 GCA_007127275.1 Planctomycetota bacterium | reverse complement strand
TGGGGTCCGCCTCGCAGCGCTGGCGCCCTGCGCTCACCCAACTTCGTCAAGCCTTGACGGCATTCGGGTTGAGGCGGGCGCGCGCGCAACTCACAATCTTGTAGCCCGAAACGGGCGGCCGAGGGTAGCCCAGGGTGGAAGGGCTCCGGTTTCGTGGGCGAATCTGCACCCACCCTCCGCGCAACAAGGCCTCTCCAAGCCGCCCGCGCATTGAGATTCGCAATCTCAAGCCCACGGGCCGCGACCGGTGGGTCCCAGGCGTTGATGGACTCGACCCACGGGCCGCGCGGCCCGTGGGCTTTACGGGCGGAAACGCGACGCGGAGCGAGCCGCCACTTGGGCCGCTCGCTCCGCATGGGTTTCGTTTGCGCGTTGCCGCGGCGTCGTTAGTCGCTTGCGGAGAGCTGAATCAGGAACAAAATGACGTACCAGAGCAGCAAGGCAAGGTCGCTCAGCAGCATTAGCGCCCCCATCTTGGCCTCCCCAGGGGCGCCGGTGAACTTGTGCAGGATCTGCGACGTGTCGTAGAGGATAAAGCCCGCAGCAAGCAGGATGCCGAATACAGCAATCCCCATGCCCATCCAAAAGTTACCTCCTTCGACCCAGCCAAAGCCAAGACCGAGCAGGTACACGAAGATCACCCCCATGAACACCATGCCGCAGACAATCAGCGCGCCACGCATGAACGAGAAGTCTTGCTTGGTGAGAAAGACATAGGCGGTCAGGCCGCTGAAGACGATGCCGGTGAGGATCAGCGCTTGCCAGATAATCTGGAAGCTTCCCCCGTGAAGCGCGCCGGATTCGGAAATCGTGAGCTCGGGGCCGGCGGCGGCCATGTAGGCGACGGCGAGCAACGGGCCAAAGATCGCCCCCTTGATCGCCGCGTAAATAAAAAGCCCGGCCCCGGCAGTTTGCGGGTTGATCATTGCGCGGCTGACGACCATGCCCGTGATGATCATCGACCCGAGGAGGATGCCGATCCAGACGAACGGACTCAGCACGCTGAAAAGAACACCGACGTTGTTGGTGAACAGGTAAAAGCTGCCTGTGGCGACGAGGGCGCCGAAGGCGAGCGCGAACATCAACCATTTGTATACGTCGCGCAGGAAATCCATCTTCGCGTCGACACCGAGGTCGGCGGCGGTCATCCCCGCGCCATATGGGTCGAAGGCCGCTTCGTTGCCGCCTGCATTCGGATTGTTGTGTTGATGCCAGTTCATGGTCGCTCTACGCTCCTTTCGGATCGCGCTGGCCACGACCGGCGACCGATTGCCTCACGGGTCAAGCAACCGAGCCGGTCTTTTGGAGACTCTCGCACACAAAGAGGGAACGAACGAAGTTTTGTTGGAGTCAACACGAATTGCCTAACACCGCACATACATGGCGGGCAGGACACCACAACCACATTTAAGAGTACATCCAAGCCGCCGAATCGCAAGGGGATTCGGCCCGTTCGAGCGCCGGGCGGCCGGAAACTCGGTGTTAGCTACCGACGGGGGCGGGGCGCTCGGCGGCGAGCCCCGGTTTGGCCCAGGAGTACGCGGCGTCGCGGGTGGGCAGCCCGTCTTCGCAGGGCTCGAAGCGTTTGCCGTGGCGGTCGCGGAGCTTTTTCAGCGTGTCAATGACCGTTTCGCGGCCGAGGTCGCGGGCGTAGACCATCACGCCGCCGCGGAAGGCGGGAAAGCCGGTGCCGAAGATCATCCCGGCGTCGACGTCGCTGGGACTTGCGACGACTTCGTCGGCCAGCGCCCGCGCCGCTTCGTTGATCATCGCGTAGACCATGCGGGTCTGCGCTTGTTCCGCACTCGGTGCGTGGTGCCCCTTGGGCAACACCTCCTGGCGCAGCCCCTTGACCAGCTCGCGAAAGGCGGGGTTCACCGTGCGCCGCGGCCATACGCCGGCGATCTTGCGCTTGGTGTAGAAGCCCCCCTTGTCGCTGCGCTTGCCGTGCAGGCCGCGATCCAGCATGCGCTGCAGCACCGTACCCGCGGGGAAGTTCTCCGGCCAGCGCTCCCGCAGAATCACCACCACTTCGCCGGCCACCGGCAGGCCGACCTCGTCGATCAGTTGGCACGGGCCGACCGGCATGCCGAAGCGGCGCATGATGCTGTCCACCTGCGTCGGGCTCATCCCTTCGCGAACGAGCCAGGCCGCTTCGTTGAGGTACGCCCCCAACACACGGTTGACGAGGAAGGCGGGGCTGTCCTTGCACAAGATGGGGATTTTGCCGAGCTTCGTGGCAACCTGAAAGGTGCGCTCGAGCGCCTCCTCGGAGGTGCGCTCGCCGGGGATGATCTCGACCAGCGGCATCTTGTGCACCGGCGAAAAGAAGTGCAACCCGACGACACGCTCCGGCTTTTGCGTCGCCTCGGCGATTTGCGTGATGCTCAACGAGGAGGTGTTCGTCGCGAGAATGCAGTCTTCGGGCACGACCGCCTCGAGCTCGGCAAAGACCTGCTGCTTCACTTCCATGCGTTCGACGACCGCTTCGACGGCAAAGTCGCAGTGCTTGAATCCGGTGTAGTCGAGTGTGGGAGAGAGCCGGTCCATCAGTGCCATGCCCTCGGGCTGGGTGAGCTTGCGGCGCTTTACCAGGGGCCGCGTCAGCTCGTCGGCGGTGCGCATCGCGATGGAGAGCGCCTCGGGGTGCACGTCCTTCAAGCGCACCCGCGCCTTGTGATATGCGAACAATTGCGCGAGCCCGCCGCCCATCAATCCCGCGCCGATGATGCCGACGTGCTGCGGCAGCGTCGCCTGCTTACCCGCCTCGGTCTGCGCGTCCGTGCGGCCGGGGTAGGCCCGGCGGTGGCGCTCCCGCATCTGGTAGATGGCGAGCAGGTGGCGCGCCGGCGAGTGCGGTGGATCCGTGGTCAGCAGGTCGGCGACCGCTTCGCGCTCCGTCACGTACGCAGACTCGTCGAGCTGGCCGAGCGTGGCATACATCACGTCAATGGCGCGGAGCGGTGCGGGGTAGTGGCCCTCGGTCTCCTTGTGCACCGCCCGCTTCGCAATCTGACGCACCACCGCCCGGCCCGGCGGCGACTCGAGCAGGCGCTCGCGCCAATTGCGCGGCTGCACCCGCTTCGTCAGGTGCGTGCGTATCCGCGGCGACTGCCAGTCCTCAATCACCTGCCGGGCTCGCGAGATCAGCAACTCGGGCGGCACCACCTCGTCGACCACGCCCATCTTCAGCGCTTGCTGCGGCATCAACCGCCGGGCGCTGGTGACCAACTCAATGGCACGTTGAAACCCGATCAACCGCGGCAGCCGCACGCTACCGCCGAAGCCGGGGATGATTCCGAGTTGCGTCTCCGGCAGGCCGAGCTGAATGGAGCGGTCGTCGGCGACGAGCCGGTACTTGCAGGCAAGTGCCAACTCAAGGCCGCCGCCGAGGCAAACGCCGTTGATCGCTGCGACGACCGGCACGGGAAAATTGCGCAACTGCCCGAAAGTACGCTGCGCGATCTCGCAGACCTCGAGCACCTTCTCGCGCGAAAACATCTCGGCGATGGCGTTGACGTCCGCCCCCGCAATGAAGCCGGTCTCCGGCGTGGCCGTAATCAGGATGCCGCGCAGGTCGTCGGCATCGGCCGCTTCGCGGATCAAGCGCTCCAACTCGACGACCACGGCCTCGGTAAGCATGTTGGGTTTGCCGTCGTCGCGGTCGAAGGTGAACGTGGCAATGCCGCGCTCGTCGAGGTTCATCGTCAACGTCATGATGCGCAACTCCGCATGATTCGGACCGACAAACGTGCACGGTGGAACAATTCTGCCCAGCAGGCGGCAGTCGTTGCCATGCGCCTCATCATACCCTCGGGATTCACGAACGTATACCGCCGCTGAGCGTGCGGGTGTAGCCGGACCATGCCGGCAACCCATTCCGCACGGCGGGCGGGCGACTACACATCTTTACGCGCGCACGCAGCTACCTACGGGCAGTGGCGTCACGCCCACCGACGTCGCCGGTGATTCGGTTGCACGCCGTGCTGATGCCGCCACCCGGCCTCGCGACGTTTCCTCTCGCTTGTGATCGCTCCCCGGCTATTCCTCGGCTTCCTGGTCCTCGTCGGCGCGCAGCATGTACACCGGGGAGCCGTGCGGATTGTCCACCTTGCGCACGTCGAGTTCGGCAGCCTTCTTCAGCTCATGCAGGACCGCGCTAAGCGTCACGTCTTCGAACTCCAGCGTTACGCGACGTTGCGCCGCAGCCGGGTCGAGAACGAAGTTGAGCTGAAACGTCTCGCCAAGGTCGCGGGTGACCGCGGCTACCTCGGCGTCATCGAAACTCATGAACTCGACGTTCTCGTCGTGCCCGGCAAAGTCGGAGGGCTCGCCGCTTGGCGGTGCGTCGGCAGGTGCCGGTTGAATGACGTAGATCGGTGCATCTTCGTCGGCGGGGTTGGCAACGGCACGGCGTTTCGCGCCCGACACTTCCAAAAGCAGGTGCAACGCCAAGTCGTACGGAACCGAGTCGTAGAAGCAGTAGGCGTAGCCAGACACGTCGGGGTGGATGACGACGTTCATTTCATACAGCTCACCGAATT
>SKZP01000427.1 GCA_007127275.1 Planctomycetota bacterium | reverse complement strand
CCTCGCGACGGTCGCTCACACGCGCAGGCCGAAAGCTCGGCGCCTTCGTCGGCGAAGCGCAGCGACGGTCGCTTTCCATCTTCTCGGTTTCGTGTTCGGTTACCTTCGTCGTCATATCGTTTCTACGCCACTCCCGCCACGCCCACCGGGCCGGCAAACGGTAAGCGAGCAAGCGGCGGGCAAGGTAGCACAAACCGAGCCGAAAAAACCGCCACGCGCAATTGCGACGCAGTTTCACCCCCCGACGCCCACTGGGCGACCAACCTGTACATACGGCCACTTCCCCGCGCCCAACCCGTTCGCTGCATGAATGCGCGCCGCCGTACTCCGCCCGCGGAACGGATCGAGCGGACACGGAGGGCCGCCCTACGTTGCTGAATCTGCGGGTCAGCGACGAGGTCAGCCGCGACGAAGTGCCGAGCGGGGAACGTGCGTTCGTGCGAGGTCGCGGTTGTGCTTCACCCGGGGGATGCGACGCAGCGAAACTTGTATACGTCCCCGAAACCGAAAACGAGGGGCGCGCTTGGCGACGCCTTGTGGCCAAACGTCGTTACCCGCAGATCTCGGTTCGTACCGTCCGTGGTTTCGTCCAAACGTTGCTGCTGCAGCAAGCGCCGGCTGCATCCGCCACTAGCGTTGATAGATACGCTCCTCGGCGTAATAGATGCGGTCACCGTCTTCTCGCCAGTGACCGTTTGCCCCGGTTGTACTTGCCCACCGTCCGTCGGTGGAAAAGGTCACCACGTGGCCCGAGTCCGGATTGACCCACGCACCGACGGCTCCGTCGACCTCCCCCAGCGGCGTATACACCGGCAGTGTGTCGAAGCCGGCAGCCCCCGCCAGCGGGTTCGGCGACTCGATGAAGACAAGTCCCGTTTGCCCACCCACTACCGTCGGCGTTGTCCATGAGCAGTGCCCCTCGGCGAGCGACCACAGTGCGAGGCGAAGCGAAAAAGTGTCGTCGTCAATGTCGTGGACGGCGTACTGCTGAAATGGCTCGTGCTCGTACAGGGACAGCTCCTGCTCCGCGGCGTCGTCGTGATAGCGAAACGTCATTGCGGTGCCCCAGAGGGGGCCGAGCGGGGGGAGGATGCCGCCAAAGGAGAAATAAAGCTCGAGCTCCAGCAACAGCAACCCATCGGCGTCGGCCACGAGACGCACCAGCAAGCCGGTCTCGTCCCGGTCGTCAAGGATCCACGGGCTGCCGCTGGCAACGTCGACGCCGCCGGGCTCTCCCTCGAAGGCGAAGCCAAGCAGCTCGAGCGTGGGCCGGGCGCCGGCCGGGGTAAGCGTATACGACAAGACGTACCGGTCGAGCGATCCGTCGAAGTGCAGCCACTCGGCGTTACCCGTTACGCGCCCCTCGTCGGTTTGCATGAGCAGAAACGGCATCTCGAAGACGAAGAACGTCGGCAGCGCAAACGTGTAGCGCAGGCCCAGGCTCGCGGTTTCGCCGAGGTGCTGCCGGAGGATGTACCGATCATTCGCAACCACGTCGAAGGTACTCGACGGATACACGCCTTCGAGGTGGTTGCCGTCAGCGTAGGTTTCGCCCGGCGTGAGGTTCGAGTTGTCGTTGAGCCCCTGCGTGATGCCGACGTAGGTATTGCCGAGCACGTTGAGTTCGTTCGGCGAGGCGTTCGGGTCGAAGGTGCCGACGAGGAACTGCGTCCAGATTGCGGACTCGTCGTCGAGGTCAATGGTCAGCGTGGCACCGGGGATCTCCTGGGAGAACCACGTGCCGTTCAAGCGCTCGTCCGCAGGTTCGAGCGGCGTCTCTTCCCCTTTGCAGGCAAGCACGGGCAAAAGCGAAACGACGGCGACGATACGGGCTCGCTCACGAAAACCACTCCGTTTACGCGTCGCGTGCGAAGGCTGTGCGGGACGGAAAACGCTGCGTAGTGCGGTCGTAGTTTCGCTCCGCCGAGCCGCGCAGCCGACGACAGCACTGCAGAGTCGGGCGAAGCAGCGAAACCAGGAAGCAATCTTTGCGCGAGCCGTGCGTTCACGAGTGGAATCCGACGAATCCAACACGAGCGGTGAGCCTTCCATTTCATGGGGTGACGCTTCGATACGCAAGATCGAGGGTGATACGCGCCAGCGGCACCAGGCGTTTGCGGCTCAACGACTTCGGCACCCACGAGGCCGCGGGGCGGTGGGGCAACCGACTCACCGACCCTCGCTGGAGCGCAGCAAGCGGCACGCCTCGCCCAATGGCGCCCCCGAGGCCCAGGAAAGCTCGGACGGGCTCGGCTCGCGGACAAGCTCCTCGCGCAACTCCTGGTAAATCTCGTGCAACTGGGGCGTGGGCGGCCCGGTCAGTCGTCGGCCCAATTCGCGACGGACCCAGTGCAGCGCGTACGTCTGGAACTCGTAGTCGGCCTCGAAGTCGAAGTATTCAATGGCTTTGCGAATGCCGTCCATGCCCGAGAAGAGCGACTGTTCGTCGGTGCGCATTGCTTGCGGGATCCGCCGCACGAGTGCGAGCACCAGCCCCTCGAAGGCGTGCGCGAGCAGCTCCCGCTCGGTCTCGAACCAGGCCATGCGCCGGCCCATTTCGGTGAGCCAGCCGGGCATGGAGATGGACGGGTCCGTGCAGCGCCGGGCACTCTGCCACGCGGCTATGACCATGCGCGGCCGCGCATACGCCGCCAACGTCGAGCCGACTCGCGCAAGCTGTTCCGCATTCGTCCGCGGGGAAACGGGCGGTAGCGGTGTGGCGTTCTCCTTCGCAGGCGTCTCTGTGGGGTGCGACGAGCGCGCCTCGCCCGCCTCTTCCGTCGACCACAGGAGACCGTCCTCGGACGCGGACGCGGAGCTTTGCTCGCCGAGCGACCGCCCTTGCGTACTCGGTGGCTGCCGGTGCTGCTCCAATTCGATCCGCACCTCTTCGAGCGCGGCAAGGAAGGCGAGATCCTCGTCGCGCATGGCGGTGGGAGCTTCGTCGCGGCGCTGCTCGAGGATCATGGTTCCCTCCTCGACCGCAACCCGCCGAGCCTCGCGATGGCGAAACAATTCCGTTAGCACCGCCTGCCAGGCTTGCTTCGCCCGGCGCACCAGGTAGCGCACCGCGGCCCGCCGGCTCGGCGAGCGGGTAAACGCGCAGCGCACAAGCTCCGCCTCCTCGGCAGCCTCGTCGGGCTCGAACGCGGGCCGTTCGTTCAGTACCGCTTCTCGCTTAAGCCCGAGACCGACGCGCCGCAGTTGTCGCTCAACCGCTTCCTGCCGAGCGCTGTCGACACCGTAGAGCCGCATCAGCCGTGCGAGATCCGCCGACGAGGCCGCGCCCATGCGTACCACCCGGCAGGCCACATGCGTGACCACCGTCTGCACGGGATCATACTCATCCCTGGCGCCATTCGACGACATACGACGACTCCCACCACAACACTACGAGTCAGCAATGGCTCAACGAATCTACCCCAAACCCTTGACCACTTGAATTCGTAATTAGGCGTTGCGAGCGGAGAACGCACGGGGGGAGGTTGTTGAGCGGCGGGAAGTAGGGGGCACTTCAAGCGGCGAACACGACGGCGACGAACCCGCTTCGAGCGCAACCGCAGAGGGCACATCCCAACGTACAGCGCGTTTGGTTTTCACCCAAGCCTAACTTCCCATTTTCGCCTAAGAAGCGAAGGCCGCGCAAGCGGAAGCGAACGCAGGCACGGTTGCCCCGTCGCGGAACGCCACCGGAGAAACCGCAGCAAAGTCGCGCGCAGCCGCCATGTGTGAAGCTGTTCGTGCGTTCGAGACGTCAACACGGTGCGTGCGTCGTATCCGTGAGCCGCTTCGCCGGTGCTGCGTCGCTACTCCTCGACCTCGGGAGCAATCAATTGGTAGATGTTGCCCGACTCCAGGTTGCGCACCGTGATGGTGCCGAATCCGGGGTCGATCTCGTCAATGCGGTAACGGGGGGCATCCGCCGAGGGCTGCCAGGTCTCGCCGGGGCGGCGCCAACGCTTCGGCTCGCCGCTAAGACGCACCGCCGGCTTCGGCTCGCCACGCACCGCCAACGGTCGCAGCCCCGCCGGCAGTCGCAGGCTACGCTCCTCCTCCGCGGCCGGTGCGCGCGGGCGCCGCGGCACGTTGGCCCCCTCTCGCTCGCTGGTTGCCTCGGCCGGCTCAACTTCGGCATGGGCGTCAGCGGCGTGCTGCGTGGCGGCCGCTTGCCGCTGCTTCTCTTCCGCGGCGGCGTTCGCTTCCCGCTCGGCAATCTTTGTGTACCACCGCTTGAGCGTCTGCGCGGCCGGCTTGCCGCGTGGCGTGTAGCTCGGGTCGGTCGGGCCGCCGGGGCCGAACCATTTGTAGAAGTACACCCCCTCGAACAAATCGTCGTCGTGCCACGCTGTGAAAAAAGCGTCGTAGGCCAGCTCCTGTACCTCGAGATCCACCGCACCGCGCATGAAATAATTCCACGGTGCAGCGAGCGTGCCTTGCACGGAGCGGTAGCCAATCTCGGAAACAATCAGCGGTCGGCCGACCCATTCGCGCCACGGCGCAATCTCCTGGCGGATGCGGCGCCACGCGGCGATCAGCTCGGCCTTG
>SKZP01000603.1 GCA_007127275.1 Planctomycetota bacterium | reverse complement strand
CTATCACTCATAGAGATTCAAGGTCGCTATTAATCAGAGTTCCGCCTAGTCGAACCGACGGCGCGTGCCGCATATTCCCCCATTCGAGGTAGGCGCGTTTCCAACGCAGGGGAGCATAGCAAGGCCAGCGAAGTCCGGATAGGGGCTGCGTCCCATGTCTTGTGACCTTTCCGCCCCCCTGGATTGGGCGTACGCATGACCCCTCTTGAAGGTACGCATGTCTGCCACCGCGGTTGAATTGGTACAATTGGGGTGCTACGGTGTAGGCTTCGTTTCGAGGTCTTCGTTCGGCCCCCGAGGCGCCCATGAGTCGACCCGTCGAGGAGGATCACCCGGCGCCGCCACTGGCGGAGCCCTGGCCGAGCACTTACGCGCGGGCGGTGCTCTTTGCCGGCGAGCGGCATGCCGGGCAGCGGCGCAAGGGCTCCGACGAACCGTATCTTGTGCATCCGCTGCGGGTATGCGAACGGCTGCGCACGCAGGCGGTGCCGCCGGTGCAGGACGAGGTGACGCTCGTTGCGGCGCTCTTGCACGACGTGCTCGAGGACACGGCGACCGCTGCCGGCGAACTCGAGGACGCCTTCGGTGCTCCCGTTGCCGCGGTGGTCGGCGAGCTGACCAACGACACCTCGCTCGAGCGTGCCGAGCGCAAGGCACGGATGATCGAGCGCTTTCGCAGTGGCTCGGTGCGCGCCCGGCTCGTCAAGCTCGCCGACCGGCTGGACAATCTTTCCGACGCGCCGCCGCAGTGGAGCGCCGAGAAATGGCGCGCCTACCTCGACGAAAGCGAGCGACTGCTGGCGGCCATGCAAAGCGAGCCGCTGCCGCAGGGGCACCCCTCGGATGCGCAGCTTGCCGAGGCGGCTTCGCTGCGTGCGTCGTTCGCCGACTTGGCGCAGCGGCTGCACGAGCGGATTGCAGTGTGTCGGGGGAACTCGCCACCGCCGGTTGCCAACGGCCCGCCGGTATAGCAGTATAGGTGGCGCTCAACGTTCCGTCGACTTGCGCGAAACCTCGTTTCCACTTCCCTTCCGCTTCTGCCTCTACTCACCTGTTCGCTGGCGCCTTGCGTCGCCGGTATCCGTAGGGTCGCACAAGGCGGACGCTCGACTCGGCTCGGCGTCACCGACTCGTTCGTTCGTTTGCCTTGCCGGCTCGGTTGCCTTGTTACGAGGAGACTCTCGCCCCATGGCCATCCCCGAGAAGTACACGGTTTGGGTCGTCGACAAGAAGGCCGCCAACTTCGAGATGGTGCAGAACTCCATCCCGGATAGGAGCTGGGTCAATCTGCGCCACATTCCCAGCGGCGAAGAATTCCTCGAAGCGTGCAGCAACTGCGCCTCGGATCCCGACAAGCTGCCACACGTCGTGCTGATCGACTTTTTCCTTGAGTCCATGTTCGGCAACGACGTACTCGAGAAGTTTAACGAGATTTTCGAGATGGCGCCGCCGGAGAACAAGCCATACGTGATCGCCTTCTCCTCCATGGACAACGCCAACGAGGCGCTTGTCGCCCAAGGTGCGCCGTGGTCCATCCTCAAGGTGAAAGAGTCGGAAAAGCTGCTCGAGTTGGAAGAGCTGTTCGCGTCGAAGGAGAAGCTCGCCGGCCACCTCGGCCACAGTTAGCGCCACCTAGTTCAGGTGGCCGTTGGGGATTCGCAACTCGGAAAGCGCTCCGGCGCGGCTTCGCCTCCGTGTCGCGGCTTACCGAGATGCTGGTTCCGGTTCCCGAAGGGAAGGGGTTTCGCGCTCCCGCAATTCCGAAGAAACGGTGAGCGCAGGTCGTCAGCCCAGCCAGACGAATGTGCGTTGGTAGGTGTTTCGCCTCGCAGGCCTTGCACCCTGCGCACGCCGCGCCGCGACGGGGGCTCGGAGCGTTCACGCTCTCGGCGAAACCTCTCTGTCATCACCTTCGAGTCGCCGCCACGAAAGTGCCATGAGTGCCATGAGTAAACCGTTTCGTAAGCGCAAGCGCATCGCCGTCGTTGGCACGTTTCGCTCTGGCAAGACGGTTCTGCTCAGCTCGCTGATCAACCACATTCAGGTTCACGACGACACCCGTTTTCGCATCGGCAGCGATGGTTCGGCACAGATTCGCAAGGTCAGTACACTGCCGCTGGACGAGGACGAGGCGCCGTTTCCGTATGAGGCGAACCGTGACGCGTTGATACATCACGGAACCTGGCCGGTAAAAACGCGGGATTCGTCGCATCACCGCATGAGCTTCGAGCGCACCGACTGGAAGGCGTTCGACGTCGAGTTGCACCTGTTCGACTTTCCCGGGGAGCGGATTGCCGACGTTGCCGTTGCCGTGCACGAGAGCTACGACGACTGGTGCGACCACGTGCTCGGCTACATTGCGACGCAGAAGGAGTACCGCGATCTTGCCCAGGGCTACGTTGCCGCGCTGGAGGCGGCGCAGCCGGACGAGGCCGAGCTCAAGCGGGCGTACAAGGAGGCGCTGGCGAGCTTCATCCTCAACTACAAACCGATGATTACCCCGTCGACCTTCCTGCTCGACCCGCACGGCACGCCGGGCAAGGGGACGACGCCGCAGGAGGTGGCGACGGGGCGCTTTGCCGGACTCGAGCCGGATGAGACCCGTCCGGAGGCTGGCGAGTTCGTGCCGCTGACGCGCGAGTTGCGGGAAACCTCCCCGGAGATGACGCAGCGCTTTCGCCTGGCCTACGAGTACTACCGCAACCAGGTGGTGCAGCCGCTGTTTCGGCACCTTTCACGCTGCCATCACCTCGTCGTCGTCACGGACGTCACCACGTTGCTCGCCGGTGGCACGGGGATGTTCAACGACAACCTGAAAATCGTCGAGGATCTCTTTCGTGTGGTGCGCTCGAAGGGTTTGTTTTCGCAACTCTGGGAGAGTTTGCTCGGCTTGTTTGGCGGCATCTACGGTCGTCTCGAACGGGTCGCCTTCGTGGCCACGAAGCTCGACCTCGTCGCCGAGCCCGACCGCAGTCGTTTACGCGACCTGTTGCGCGAGATGACGCGCCACATTGCTCGCGACCTCGACGTGCCGCACGAGTGGTTCACCGCCTCCGCCATTGTCTCCACGCAGGTGCCGGCGGCGAACACGCGCAAGCTCGTCGGTCGTCTCGTCTGGGATCCGCAAACCGGAGAGCGTTTGAGTCCGAGCGACCCGCCCCGCGAGTACACGGTCTCCGAGATGCCGGAGCGCTGGCCGGGCATGTGGGGGGCCAACGAGTACAGCTTCCCCACGGTCTACCCGCGCTGGCCGCAAAACAAAGCGCAGGTGCCGGACCAGATCGGCCTCGACGCCTTGTTCGAGTTCCTGCTCAGTTGAGTCTCCGCCCGAAGATTGGGGGCTGACGCAGCACGAGTAGCCCGTCAAGATTGATGCCGTGGGTGTGCAGGTGAGCAATAACCCACGGGCGAAGCCTGTGGGCTTTGCCCGCGACGTGCCACTCACGGATTCCGTTTTGACAGGTTGCTAGGTGCCATTGGATGTTTTGGCAAACGCTTTTTGTGCTGAACCGTCTATGAGAGGTAGCGGTTGAAGTGGAGTAAGGGCGGCGCCGCTCCGTCCGTGATCATCATTCGAATCCGACTGCCCGCTGGGAGGCTCCGAAGCCATGCTCCTCGAAGCCAAGCTCGTTGACGACGACCGAACTCGACCGAAGGACACGGGGGCGCCCGTGCTGTGGCGCGGCCGGGTGCTTGCGTTGCGCGTGGTAGCGCTGGTGGCGGTTGCGCTTTTGTTTGTGCCGTTGTTGACCACGGGCGCTGTGGCGCAGGAGGACGACGGGGAGGCCCGCTCCGCCGACAGCCAGCGGATGGAGGAATTGGCGGAGTTGCAGCGGCAGGTACGGGAGGAACTTGACCGCTTGGTCAGCCGCATGGAGGAGACGGCGGACGCCATCGACGAGGGGGGGGCGGATCGCGACACGCGCGAGCGGCTCTCCCGGGCGCTCGAAAAGATGCGTGAGGAGAATATTCAGCGGGACATGCGGCAGCTCGAGGAGTTCGTGAAGAATGGCCGCTTGAACCTCGCGATGCAACGGGCCAATCAGATCCTGCGGAAAATTGACACCGTGCTCGCAGAGCTTGAGGAGGGCTCGGAGTACGAAGAAGATTCGCGCATTGAGAACCTTTTCGACCTGCTGAACGAAATGGGCAACCTGCGCGAGAACCAAGAGGCGACGCGGCGCGACACCGAAGATTTGGCAGCCGAGTCGGTCCCGCAGGCAATGCGTGACTTTGCCGACCGTGCCGAGGAGCTTTCGCAGAGCCAGCAAGATTTGCAGCAGATGAGCGAGCAGGCGCTCGAGCGGATGGAGGCCTTGGAGCAGAGCCGCGAGGCGCTGGAGGAGGCGCGCGAACGCCAGGAGCAGTTGAGCGAGCGGGCCGCGGAGCAGTCCGAGGAGCGGACGCCGGAGCGGATGCGCAATCTGGAGCGGCTTGAGCGGGCGCTTTCCGAACTCGACGAGTTGCGCGAACAGCAGGAGACGGCCCGCAACGAGGCGGTGCCGGCGGCGAATGCGGATCAGTTGGCGGAGTCGCTCGACGGGCT
>SKZP01000531.1 GCA_007127275.1 Planctomycetota bacterium | reverse complement strand
CGGCTCGGCCCTGGGCGGGCTGCCGGTGGGCTGCACCTGCGCGTTCGTCGGGCCGCCGGGCAAGGGAAAGACGCGCAGTTGCCTTGAGGCGCTCGCGCGGATTGCGCATGCCGGATACCGCGTCGGCTACATTGTCGCCGAAGAAGGATTTCACGACGAACAGCCCGGCCGCAATGACCTCTGCTCGCGGATGACGCAGATCGGCATGGCCGCGCTCGACTTGAGCGAGGAGCACTTCCGGGAAAAGGTGCTCGAGAACGTCGTCGTGCTCGAGGCGACGTATCACCGCGGCATGAGTTGGGACGAGTTCATTGCGCGCTACCGCACCATGGTCGAGCAGGAAGAGTGCGAGGTGATGATTGTCGACTCGCTGAATATGCTCGACCCGACGCGGCGCCGCACCGCGGACAACCTCTTGACGCTCAAGACCTACAACCACGCCAACGGCGTGACCTTCTTGAGCGTCGGCCAGATCAAGGATACCGGAGATCCGCAGGGGGGCGAGGCGCTCGTGCACACGGCCGACTGCGTCTTTTTGCTCGAGGAGATGTCGCTGGGCAGCAAGGAGATTGCGCAGTTCTGGGGCGGCAGCTACCGCGAGAAGATTGACGTGATTCGCGCCGTCAAGTCGGTAACGACGCCGACGTTTCCGCATCCCATCCGCGTCGACCGCAACCCGGCAACCGGGACACTCGCGTTTCATCCGGCCCAGCCGCAAGAGTATGCGGTGCCGAAACGTGGATGACGGCCTAGTCTACAACGTCGGATTTTTGCCCCTCCCCCAAGCCCACGGGCTTTGCCAGCGTTTCCCGTAAGGCGACCCGTGATTCGCGTGCGACCCACGAGCAAAGCCCGTGGGCTTGGGTATACGAATCTCAAGCGGCAAGCGGTTTCGCACGTCCATCCTCGACGCGGCCGACGCCACCTTGGAGGCCGGCGACTTGCCGAAAAGTCGCGGCCTCAAAAGTCCCGCCAATACTCTTCGTCGCTGGCTTCCGGCTGCGGCATGAAGGCGTCGGTGGCACCGTTCGGCCAGACTCGCAACACCAGCGGCAACCAAAGATGCAGTTCGGGCTCGCCGTTGGCTTCGTTCGCGTGCATCTCGGCGACGAACTGCGCATACTCAACCGGGCCGCTGCGACGCGCGGACTCGGCGTCCAGCTGCGAGGGCTGCGGGTCAGCGGCGGGTGTCGTCGCTTGCGGTTGCAGCGGCACTAGCCCGTGACGGCCGGTTAGGGGGTCGCGGCCGAGGCCGTCGTTGAGTTGCTGGACGAGCGCCGCAAGGTCAGGCTCACCGTTGAGGCTCGGCATGGGCAGGATGTGCGCGGCACTGGTGCCGTTGGGGCGGATGTGCTCAAGCACGAGACTTGTACGGCGGCCACGGATGACGAAGCGGCAATACGGCCGCGTGCAGGCAATCAATGCGGCGGAAAGCAGCACAAGGTGGGCACCGGCACGCATGAACGCCGCCGGGCGACGCGGCGAGGACGGCGGCGGTGCTTGCGACTGCGCCCACGAAGCGAGCACCGCCGCGCGCGTCGTCGGCAACACGGATGTTGGCGGGGTCGGCGGAGCTGCGGAGAACACCTGCGACATCTTCGGCTCGTGTGCAGTCGACCGCATCACAACGAGTACATCTCCCAAGCAGCAATGGTAGCCCAGAAGTTCACGGGGAAAAAGCAACCTAGCCGACTGTCACAATTGAATCCGTGGATGGCACGTCGCGGGCAAAGCGCACGGGCTTCGCCCGTGGGTCGAACCGTGTTTCGCGTGCGCCCCACGGGCGAAGACGGTGGGCTTGGGGAAGGGGCGAAAATCCCACCTTGTAGACGTAACGGCGTTCAGGCGAAACCGCCGGCTTCGAGTAACGACGGTTCGACACCTTGGAGATGCGCGGGCGCTATGCCGTTTGGTTGAAAGGGTGTTGGCAGCGGGATAAGATCGGGCGGTGTACCGTATGCGGAGATTCCGAAACGATCGACGTCTCCACACGCCAAGGAGGGTCGCATGACCACCGCAACGCAGCCGCGCTACGAAGTTACCCGAGAAGTTCCGCCGCACCTGAAGCCGTTCATCGCCGAGCAACATTACGACATGTACACGGCGATCGACCAGGCGGTGTGGCGCTTCATCATGACCATCGCCAACCGCTACTACGACGGACGCGCCCACGAAAAGTACTTGTACGGCCTGGCGGAAACCGGCTTGAGCACCGAGCGCATTCCGCGGGTCGAGGAGATGGACGAGAAGCTGCAGCGCTTCGGCTGGCGCGCCGTGCCGATCGTCGGCTTCATTCCGCCGGCGGCCTTCCTCGAGTTCGGCGGCTACGGCCTGTTGGGGATCGCCTGCGACATTCGCCAGCGCCAGAACGTCAGCTACACCCCCGCGCCGGATATCGTCCACGAAGCGGCCGGTCATGCGCCGATCATCGCTGATCAGCATTATGCCGACTTTTTGCGCAAGTACGGCAAGCTCGCCACCAAGGCGATCTTCTCCAAAGAGAACTGGGACGAATACTGGGCGGTGCGCAAGCTCTCCGACCTGAAGGAAAACCCGGAGTCGGCGCCTGAGGAGATTGAGCAGGCACAAAAGGAACTCGAAGAAACCTTCAAGGCGCACAGCTACGACTCCGAGGTCGACTGGGTCGGCCGCTACGGCTGGTGGACCTTCGAGTTCGGCCTCGTCGGCGACATCAACAACCCGAAGCTCTACGGCGCGGGGCTGCTCTCCTCGATCGGCGAGGGCCTTTACGCGCTGACCGGCATTCCGCATGACGGCCCCGCCGACGGCCAGCCATTGTGGGTGGACGGCAAGAAGCGTCCGAAGCTGATTCCGCTCTCGGTCGACTGCATCCACCGCGACTTCGACATCACCGACATGCAGCCGCAGTACTACGTGGCGCGCGACTTCGACCACCTCTTCGAGTGCCTCGAAGACCTTGCCGCGAAGCTTTCCTACACCAAAGGCGGCGTCCACGGCCTCGAAGTCGCCAAGCGCGGCCAGACCGTTAACACGGTGCAGCTCGACAGCGGCGTGCAGATCGGCGGCATCCTCACCGACTTCCGCCTCGACGACCACGGCCGGCCGTTCTTCCTCAAGTTCGGCGGTGCCCCCTCGCAACTCGCCTACGAGGATGTGCAGCTCGACGGCCACGGCGCGGCGCAGCATGAAGAGGGCTTCTCCGCGCCGGTGGGGCCGCTGCGCGACGGCAAGAACCCGGCCGACTTGACCGAGGCGGACCTGAAGCGCTACGGCTTCACCGGCGACCATGCCGGCACGCTCGAGTTCGCCAGCGGCATCACGCTCAGCGGCACGCTGACCGGCTCGGTGCGCCGCAATGAAAAGAGCCTCGTCTTTTCGTTCAAGAACTGCTCGGTGAAGCTCGGCGACGAGGTGCTGTTCAATCCCGACTGGGGCCTGTTCGACCTCGCCTGCGGCGTCGAGATTCCGCACGTCTACGGCGGTGCGCCGGACCGCTGGGAGTACCTCAAGGAAACGAAGGGGGAGGACTACAAGGAAACCGCCTCGCAGTCCTCGAACGTCACCGAGTCGAACAAGGACCTCGTGCCACTCTACGCAAAGGTACGCGAAATCCGCGAGGCCGGCACCGCCAAGGAGCGCGTCGCCGAGCTCAACGAGATCTACGAGACACTCAAGAACGGCTGGCCCGAGGAGTGGCTGCTCGTGTGGGAGCTGTTGGAGCTCAACCACAAATACGAGCTCGGCGCCCCCTGGGCCGACGAGGCGCACAAGCGCGTCGCGGAGATTGCCGAGACCAACGAGATTGACGGCCCGAACATCAAGCGAGGTCTCGCCCTCGTCGGCGGCCCGCCCGTCCAGTAGCCCGAAAAAGGCAAATGAGTAGCCGCGACGCGGACGCGCACCGGAGGCGAGTGCTGTTCGCACGTTCACAGCTTACGAGGTGCCGTCATCCAAAGGTGTCGCGCCACCCGAGGTCGAATCCCCCCGAGGCCCGCAGCTCGGGGTGCGCTTCGCGTCGCGGCTTACGCACTGCCGGAAAGCCATGTCAGAACGTGAGCTGTTGCGTCGGCCTCCGCTGCCCGCCTTTCTAGGCTTGTACAGCCTCGGCACGCGACGTTAGCAAGTTCCTTGCTGTCAGCGTGCAACCCTCCTTGCAATTCGGATTCGTAGTTCAACCAAGCCCACGGGCCCGCGCCCCGTGGGCTTTGCCGCTTGTCGATGAACGTGACAGATGAGTGCGAATCCGCAGAGACGTACTGGCGCTGACAACGTTTTGGCGCCGTTACAATATCGAAACGGATAGCTTCCAATTGTAACAGTTTGAGGGGCAAGTGTTTCATCGAGGTAACGAGCGGCAAAGGAGCTCCACGAACACGCGGGCTGCACAGGTGGCATGCCGGTTGCGGTGATCTTGGGATGCCGAGGACACGTGGCGTTGGGTGCATGGACGAACTCAACCAATGGATTTGCGCAACAAGGATTAGGCATGTCGCGCCCGCACCTAGCCGTCATTTCGATCGTGGCCATGCTGCTTGTGCTGGTCGCCGTCGCAGCAAGCCTTTTT
>SKZP01000639.1 GCA_007127275.1 Planctomycetota bacterium | reverse complement strand
GAGGCACTGCACACCGTCGAGGAGCAGCGCCAGGCGATCGCCAAACTCTCCGCGCCGATCCTGCAGATCTGGGACGGTGTGCTCGCGATGCCCGTAATCGGTGTGGTCGATGCGGTGCGCGCCGAGCAGATGATGGAGGATCTGCTCCAGGCGGTGGCCCGCAGCGAGGCCCGCTTCACGATTCTCGACCTCACCGGCGTGGACAACCTCGACACCGCTACGGCGAATCACCTCGTGCGCATCGTCAAGGCCGTCGGCATGCTCGGCAGCCGCTGCCTCGTCTCCGGCCTCTCCAGCCGCGTCGCCCGCACAATGGCCACCCTGGGGATTCAGCTCGGCGAGGTCGACACCTTCTCCACCTTGCAGGCCGCGTTGCAAGCCGCGCTGCGCTCCTTTCAAAGCGAGCAAGCCACGCGCCTCCAGTCGAGGTAGCGCCAACGGCAAGCGAACGAATTTTTGCGCCACATTTTGGGTGTACAACGCGGGATTCGTGCCCCTCCTCCAACCCACCCAAGCCCACGGGCTTCGCCCGTGGGTCGCACACACGAATCGCCATTCCCCCCCGTGGGGCGCGCACGCGAATCGCCATCCCACCCACGGGCGAAGCCCGTGGGCTTGGTGGGCCACAAATCCCGCGTTCTGGTCGTAAAGGAAGAAAGGAAAAACAGATGGATCAGGGAAAAATTCCGATTATTCGGATGATGCGGTGCCTGCTCGTCTCGATACAGATGGCGCTGCACGACGAGTTGCTCGAGCAACTGCTCGACGACCTCGGTGCGGCGATCGAGGAGGAGCGGCCGCGCGGGGTCGTGATTGAACTCGCCAACGTGGGGATCATCGACTCGTTCACCACACGCATCCTCAACCAGATCGGTACGATGGCCCGCCTGATGGGGGCGCGCACCATCGTCGCCGGTATCCAGCCGGCCGTCGCGGTAACGATGGTCGAGATGGGAATTGAGTTGGAAGGCATTGAAACCGTGTTGGGCGTCGACGATGCCCTCGAACTATTGGGATTCCGAATCGATGACACCGAAGCCGCACCGACGTTCACCGTGGAACACGCCGACGACGAGCACGCCGGAGCCACCGACGGCCAAACCTAGCGACGATGCGCCCGCGCGGTCGTCCCGCAATCGAGCGACCACGGCGACGTCGCGAATTACACCCGGCTCGCCGAGTGCGAGCAAGAGTTCCGAGGACGCTCTCCGGGTGCTCAAGCTGCCGATCGAGAGTTCGTCCGATCTGGTCGCCGTGCGCAACGCCGTTGGGAAACTGGCCGAGGAGATCGGCTTTCGCAACGCGCAACAGGTGAAGATCATCACCGCGGTCAGCGAGATCGTGCGCAACGTGCTGAACTATGCGGGCACCGGCGGCTGCATCGCCCGGCGCACCTCGCGAGGCATCCGAATCGAGGTCTGGGACTCGGGGCCGGGCATCCCGGTGGAGACGATCCAAGCGATCGAGACGGGAAGCTACGTGTCGAAGACGGGGATGGGCAAAGGAATCTCCGGGAGCAAGGAGTTGATGGACAGCCTCTCGATCCTTTCCTCGCCGGGCAATACCCAGATCTTCATGGAAATGAACCTCTGATTCGGAGCGCGGCTGCGCTTCGATTGGAAAGCGACGGGTTGTGATGAGCGAAGCGAACGAGTGGGAATGGGCCCATGCGTCGCGGCCCCATCCGGGCGAGTCGGACTGCGGCGACGAGGTCTGGTCGTTCGTCGATGCGGAGGCGGGAGAGCTCTTGCTGGCGGTGATCGACGGACTCGGCCACGGCGCAAAGGCGCGCCAGGCCGCACTCGCGTGTCGCGAGTCGTTCGAGCAAAGCGCGCAAGCCGGGAGCCGCGAGCCGACGCAACTGCTGCGTACCGCCCACGAGGCGATTCGCTCCAGTCGCGGCGTCGCGGCAAGCCTCTTGCGGCTCACCCGCACGGAGATCGTCTTCGCGGGCATCGGCAACGTCGCATGCGCGACCACCCACGAGGCCTTCCGGCCGTTTCCACGCGACGGTATCCTCGGCTACCGCTTCCGCGCGATCCACCCGCATGCCGCGCCACGACAGCCGATGTGGCTCGCCTTGTTCACCGACGGGCTGCCCGCGCTCAATCTCGAGCGATTCCTCCATGAGCCCGTCTCGCAGATACCCGAGAAGATGCTGCAGACGGCCACGCCGAGCACGGACGATCAGGCCGTCGCCGTCGTGCGAATCGTCTAGTGTCCTGTCGACGTGGCTAGGGCGAGGACTCTGCTGCTCGCTTCGTACCGCCCCACCCCTGCGACCGTTCGCTCGATCTCGCCTGCCGCAGAAATTTTGAGATCGGTTCAAGCCATAACACTGCACTAGCCCCGAAATGGAGAGTTTGCATGGCCGAAGCTCCATCCGATCCGAATCAGCGAGACATTGCCCGCCTGACCCACCTGCTTCATGGCGTCTCCGAGGTGATTACGCGGCTCAACCGCAAGGGCTCGCAAAGCAGCGAGGAGATCTCCAACCTGCTTGCCGTGCTCGGCGAAGCGGCCGAGGTCGACCGCGTCTATGTTTTCGAGAACTCGCGTGACGAATCGACCGGCACGGTCGTGATGAATCAGCGCTTCGAATGGGCGCGTAACGAGGTTACCGTCCAACTGGACAACCCGGACTTGCAGAATCTCCCCTACGACCTTGTCCCGAGCGAGTGGCTGGCAACGCTACAACGTGGCGAGTGCTACACGCTGCTGGCGGAAGAGGGGGAGGGCTGGTTCCGCGAAGAACTCGAGCGCCAGGAGATTCTTTCGTTGCTGGCCGCACCGATCGAACTGAACGGCAAGCTGTGGGGTTTCGTCGGCTTCGACGACTGCCGCGTGGCGCGGCGATGGAGCGAGGTCGAGGCCAGTGCGCTGTCCGCCCTGGCGGGGGCGCTCGGCGCGGCCATCGCCCGGCAGCGGACCGAGGAACTCGTCCATGCGCTGTCCGCGCCGATCGCCGAGGTGTGGCAAGGGATCCTGAGCTTACCGATCATGGGGGTGCTCGACGCGGAGCGTGCTGCGCGAATCACCGAAGAGATGCTCGAGTCGGTGACGCGGTTGAAAGCCCGCATCGTACTGCTCGACCTCACCGGCATCGAAGCGGTCGACACGGCGACGAGCTCCAACCTGGTCCGCATGGCCAAGGCCACCCGCCTGCTCGGCGCCGAGTGCTACCTCACCGGCCTCACCCCAACGGTCGCCCGCGCGCTCGTTCACCTCGGCGTAGACCTCGAGTCACTGCGCACCTTCCGCACCCTACGCGACGGCCTCAAAGCCGCCCTCGACACGCTCGCCACCGGCCCAACGCACGCAATCAATGGCCGTCCCTGACTGACGGTGTCAATGGCCGTTGGTAACCGCGAAGCGGGTGAGCTTGCGGGCGATCTCCCAGATGGGACCGGGGAAGGTGTGGGCGCGGGCGAGTACGTCTTCGAAGGCGGCGAGGAACCAGCGGACGTCTTCGTCGCTTAGGATCAGCGGCGGCAAGAGCTTGATGATGTCGGCATGGTGGCCGGCTACTTGCGTTAGGATGTGGTGCTCGTCGAGCAACGGGATGATGAAGGCCTGCGGGAACAGGCTGCCGTCGGCGGCGTGGATGAGGTGCCAGCTGGTGCGGCCGGAAAGCTGTTCCGGCTTGCCGAGCTGGATGCCGATCATCATGCCGCGGCCGCGGACGTCTTTGAGTAGGTCGTACTTCGGAATCAGTGCACGCAGCCCGTCGAGCAGTTGTTGCCCGATTCGTGCGGCCCGTTGCGGCAGCTGCTCCTCGTCGAGCACGTGTAGCGTTGCGAGGCCGACCGCCATGGCGAGGCCGCCTTGGCCGAAGGTCGTCGAGTGCACCACCGCCCGGTCCAGCGAGGTGAACGTCCCGGCAAAGACGCGCTCCTTCATCAGCACCGCACCGACGGGGACGTAGCCGCCGCTCAACGACTTCGAAACGAGCATCACATCCGGTTCGAGCCCCGGCACCTGATCGATCGCCCACAGCGTGCCGGTGCGGCCGAGCCCGGTTTGGATCTCGTCGATGACGAGCTTCGCGCCGTGTTTGCGGCAGAGCTCTTGCGCGCCGAGCAGGTACTCCGCCTCGGCCGGGTAGACCCCCTTGCCCTGGATCGGCTCGACAACGAAGGCGGCGGTCTTTTCGAGGCGCAGCTCCCGCTCCAGCGCGTCGAGGTCGCCGAACGGGACGGGCACCGGCCCCGGCAGCATGCTGACGAAGCCGTCGCGAAAACTCGCGCAGCCATTGAGCGAGAGTGCCCCGTAGGTGAGGCCGTGAAAGGCGCGGTCGCAGTAGATCACGCGTTCGCGCTTTGTTGCCGCCCGGGTGAACTTGAGGGCCGCCTCGACGCACTCGGTGCCGCTGTTGGTGAAGAAGACCTTGTCGGCCCACGGGGCAGTCTGCTTGAGCTTCTCGGCGAGCAAGCCGGAGAGCAGCACGGGGCCCATCTGCGGCTTGAGCGGATCCTCGAGTTCGAGGTAGTCGCGGATCGTCTGCTGGATCACCGGGTGGTGCCGGCCGAGGTTGAACATCCCGTAGCCGG
>SKZP01000236.1 GCA_007127275.1 Planctomycetota bacterium | reverse complement strand
GTCTTCCTGGGTCTGCGGTGGCTTGGGCGTGCGCCACTCAATGCGGCCGAGAAGGGTGGAGACTTCGGCGGAAAAGCGCCGGTCGAGAAGTGGCTCATACACGGCCACGGTGTCGCCGCGCAGCGAAATTGGTTCAATCTCCGCAACGAAGTAGCCGGGGGCCCGTACTTCGCGAATGATCACGTCGAGGCGAATCTCCGAGCGGCGCGGCGCCATGACGCTGCCGTCGCTGCGCGGATACCCGGCCATCTCCACGGTCAACCGGTAGCGCAGCCGCTGTCCCTCGCGGATCTGCGGCGACAGCGAGACGTGCCGCTCCTCCTGCGCCTGTGCCTCGTCAACCTCGGGCAACTCGAGCTTCGGGCCGCGGAAGCTCCCGCGTGCCGCTTCGAAGAGTGCGGCATCCGGTTTTTCGACGAGCAAGCGCCGGAAGACCTCGTGCGCGGCGACGAAGTCCCGGTCGCCTGCATAGACCTGGCCGAGCAACGTAGCCGCCGGTTCGTGTGCGGGGTCGTATTCGAGCGCCTTTTCGAGCAATTCGCGGCAGGTCTCCAAGTCGGCCTGGCGCTCGCGCAGCTCGTCCTGGGTCAGCGAGGACTCGAAGTTGAGGAACAACGTGCGGGCACGGTAGGTAAGCGCCTCGGCGCGTTGCTCGTCGCGGCGCGTGATACCGTGTGCCTGGCGAAACAGGCGCTGGGCCTTTATGAACGCTTCGCTCATGGCCTCGGCGGTTTCGTCGAAGGTGTCGCGGTCGTTGTCCTCGCGCAGCTTCGTAAGTTGCTCCACCGCATCGCCGAGGACGCGCTGGCCCTTGAGGCGCACGACTTCGTAGAGCGACGGTTGCAGGTCGAAGGCACGCGCGAGTCGGTCTTGTGCCGTCTCTTCGTTCTCCGCCGCGACGGCTTCGTAGTAGGCGACATATGCCGCCTGCACGACCTCGCCGGACTGAATCTCCTCAATCAGCGTGCGGAAGTGGGTGAGCGTCGGGTGCTCGCCGTCGTGTTCCTCGACCGTGGCGAGCCGTTCGGCGGCCTCACGCAGTGCCTCGTCGCCGCCGAGGAAGATCAGCGCAATTCCCAGTCCGCGCACGGTGTCGAGCCACCGCTCGTCTTCCGGCTCGTACCCCTCGAGGGCTCGGCGGTAGTGGGTCACGGCGGTTTCGTAGTCGAGTTGCTCGTTGAAGGCAATGCGTGCGCGCAGGTAGTTCGCCGCCGGGTAGTGGGGGGCGAGTTGCAGTGCCTCGTCCAGTCCGGGGACGCGGTGTGCCGGTGCTGCGCCGGGGCGCTGGCGCGCTTCGAGGTAGAGGCGCACCGCCGCGGCGGGCACGTCGTGTCGCTCGGCATGCTCGAGGGCGCGCAGATACCGCTTGACGCCGCTTCGCTCGGGCCACACCTCGGCGAGCTTTTCGTAGTACGCAAGGGCGGCTTCGCGCTCGTCAACGTGCAGAGCAATCTCGGCGGCCAGTTCCAGCAACCGCGGGTACTCGCGCAGCGACTCCTTCTCGCTCAACGCCTCGCGAAACCGTTGAAGCGGCTCGCTGGCCATTTGCGCGCGCATCACCCGCTCGCCGTTGTCGCGGTGAATCACGAGTGCGAGCAACGCGTGCAGCTCCGGCAAGCGCACGCCGGTTTCATGATTGTCGCTTTGCCCGTCGGTTTCGACGTCGTCGAGCAACGTGCGGATGGCCAACTCGTCCTCGTCGCGCCACGTCAGTGGATTGCGGCTTAGGCGCTCGAGTGCGCGACGTGTTACCGTGCCGGGCACTTCGCGCTCGCGGTAGCGCGCCAGCAGTCGCTGCGCCAGTTGGATGGTTACGTTTTCGCTTTGTTCGCCGGCAAGCGCCATCAGGCGCACCGCTCCCTCGGCGTCACCCAGGCGCACGCAGTCGCTCGCGCCAGCGAATGCCGCCGGGTGGCGCAGGCTCGCTCCCTGCGGATGGGCAATCAAACGCTCGCACACCTCGAAGAAGGACGGCAACGCCACCTGTGCGTCGTCCCCCTCCTGCTCGGGGTCGCCCTCGGTTGCCTCGGTTGGCTCGGCAAGTGCTTCGCCGTGGTCGCCGTACAGGCGGAACGCGACGTTCAACGCCTCGAAGTGCTCGGGCTCGGCCTTGAGCAAGGTCGCAAGGGCGGCCGCGGCTGCCGGTGCATCTCCTTTGCGCTCGTATGCGAGAGCCAGCAAGAGGCCGGGGGGGTCGTAGGACTCCGCGGCGACCTCGGCCCCCTGCGCCCGCCGCGCAGCTCGCACAATCACGTCCGGCTCCGCCCGGCTGGAGACGCGAAGCAGGTACTCGGCCAGCAAGCGGTTGGCCTCGGCATGCGTCTCGTCACGCTCGAAGACATGGTCGAGCGCGTCATGAAACTGGCGGCTCGCCTCCTCCACATCTCGGCGCGTGCCGTGGCGCGACAGCGTCGTCCGCAGCGCATGCAGCGTGACCGCCGCAAGCTCGCAGGCGACGTCTAGGTTGGCCGGCTCCCGCTCGTGCCAGCGGCGTAGCGTCACGAGGGCCTGCAGCGTGCGCTCGGCGGCAAGATGGGCGTCGACCCGTTCGCGCAACACCTCCGAAAAACCGTCGACCGTGGCGGTATCCCGCGGCGCAATTCCCGGGCGCGGTTGCTGCTGCGCCACGCCACTGCCGTGCAAGCCGGCAACCCCGACAAGTAACAAGACCACTCCCAATACGCATGAGCGCGTCGGCGACGCAATGAAAAAGGAACGACCGCGCACCATTAGCTGTGCCCTCAATCAGAAGCGGGGAGGTAGAACCACATGCCGACGCTCACAGCATACTGCCGCAACCCGCGCAACGAAAGCGCCCCTCTCCGCGGCCGTGCGTCCCACAGATGGGGAACCTGCACGTTCAAATCAATGGGCTGCGGCCCGTGGGCCCCTGTGGACAGTCGTGCCGACCCCCGGGCTGCAGACCGCAGCCCGTGGGCTTGTAGAGTCAACGGGTCCCCACCTGTAAAATGTCGGTCTCCGAGGGGCAGCCGGCGCCGTGGCAGCGTTTCCAGATTGGAGTTTGCACTGGGGAAGGTGCGGAGGCCCGTCTCCCTACGTGTTTTTGTCTGAACCTTGTTCCTGCAACAAGCGCCGGCTGCCAGCTTCATCGGGCCAGACAGCACATCCGTATACCGCCGGCGCGGTGTGTAGGCGCCCTGCCAGGATTGCTTGGGCGGGTACGGTCCACCCGCTGTTCCGTGTCTTCAGGGTTCGCGTTTGTGGCCGTTGCGGTTAGCTGAAGCGCGAGCGGTGCGGTTGCGCAACCGACGCGGCTTGAGCAGCGAGAGCAATACGCGCGCCAGGGCGCCGGGGTCGTGGCGAATGGTGTCGCCGGCGGCAGCGAGCGGACGGCGGTGCAGCACGGCACGGTGCGGCCAGTCCTCTTTGGACTCGACGGCAACGGGCGTTTGCTCATTCTCCGAGTAGGTGGCGAGCGCCACTCGCGTCAGCTTCGCGTTGTTGACGAGTACGTGGTCGACCAGGCCCGCTTGTGTGTGCGACTCTAGGACGCGTACATGGTCGGCCGCGCCAAAGCCGTCGGTCTCCCCCGGTTGCGTCATGATATTGCAGACGTAAACCACCGGCGCGGGCGACGCGGCCACGGCCTCGGCCATCCCCGGCACAATCAACGGCGGCAATACGCTTGTGTAGAGCGAACCCGGGCCGAGCACAATCAGGTCCGCGTCCTTGAGTGCCCTGAACAGGTCCTCGGCAATGGGACCGGGAGTCGGTTTGAGTTCCAACCGCTCAATGGGTCGGCGCGCCTTGACAACCTCGACTTCGCCGGTGGTTTTCGTGCCGTCGGCGTGCGTGGCGACGAGGCTGACCTTTTCCTCGCTTGCCGGCAACACCTGGCCGCGCACGGCCAGGATGCGCGTCGCCTCCTTCAGTGCAAGCCGCACATCCCCGGTAATCTCCGTCAGCGCGGCAAGGAACAGATTGCCGAAGGCGTGCCCGGAAAGCTCGCTTGAACCGGGAAAGCGGTACTGAAACAGCGCCTCGAGCGTCGGCGGCGCCTCGGCAAGGGCGGCAAGGCAATTGCGGATGTCCCCCGGCGGGATGATGCCGAACTCCTTGCGCAGCCGTCCGGAGGAGCCGCCGTCGTCGCCAACGGAAACAATGGCGGTAATGCGGTCGGTATGCTGCTTGAGGCCGCGCAGCATGGTGGAAAGCCCCGTACCGCCGCCAATGGCGACGAAAGAGGGCGGGAGCGAACGGACGCGCAAACGAGACCACATGGTGAAGTGGCGAGTTGCTGGTGGGTTGTGGGTCGTCGGCTTTCCAATCAAGTGGTTGCCGTTTGTCACCCGGGACTTTAAGCCAACGGGCTTTGGCCGTAGGGCATTTGCGAGCGCCGTGGGTAGTGCGACCCACGGGCGACGCCCGCGGGCTTACTACTCATCTCAAACGCCATGAGGTCCAGGTCACTCCACGACCCCCGGACCCACGACCCACACTTTCCTCACTCTTCCTTCTCCTCATTCTGCGTGAAATCCGTGCGCTCAATGATTTGGCGGTAGGTGGTTTCGTCCTCGTCGGCCGGCGGCGG
>SKZP01000498.1 GCA_007127275.1 Planctomycetota bacterium | reverse complement strand
GCAAAGGCCGGCTTCTCGAACACCCCCGGCGGCCCGTTGAACAGCACCGTCTTGGCTGCGGCAATGCGCGCCCCAAACTCTTCCACCGTGCGCGGGCCAATGTCGTAGCCGGCCAAATCCGGAGGCATGGCCTCGCCGTCGGCGAGCTTCGTCTGCGTCGCCTCCAACGACTCGGCGACGACATGATCCACCGGCAGCACCACCTCGACCCCTTGCGCGGCAAGCTCCTCTAGAATCTCGCCGGCGGTCTCGACAAGCTCCTGCTCGAGGCGGCTTATGCCGACCTCCTTGCCTTGCGCCTTGAGGAATGTAAAGGCCATGGCGCCGCCAATGCAGAGGGTCGTGCACTTCGGGCCGAGCGTGCGCAGCAGCGGCAGCTTGTCGCTGACCTTCGCGCCGCCGAGCACCGCAACAAACGGCGTCGGGGGCGCTTGCACAAGCTTTCCGAGATACTCAAGCTCGGCAAGTAGCAAGTATCCGGCCGCGGCGGGCAACACCTTTGCCGGCACGGTCATGGAGGCATCCGCGCGGTGTGCGGTGCCGAAGGCGTCGCAGATGTAAACCTCGCCAAGCTCGGCAAGCTGCTTGCCGAACGACTCGTCCCCCTTCTTCTCCGCCTTGTGAAAACGCAGATTCTCGAGCAACACGACCTCGCCCGGCTTGAGTCGCATGCACGCCTCACGCACGGAGTCACCGACGCAGTCCTCGAGCAGCGTCACCGTGCGACCAAGCTGCGCCTCGAGCGCCCCCGCCACCGGCTTCATGCTGTACGCCTCCTCGAAGCCCGTGCCGGCGGGGCGCCCGAGGTGACTCATCAAAACGAGGCTTGCCCCTCGTTCCAGTGCGTAGCGTAGCGTCGGCAGCGAGGCACGGATGCGGAAGTCGTCCTGTACCGTACCGGTTTTCACGGGGACGTTAAAGTCGACGCGAACCAACGCACGCTTGTTCGCCACGTCGAGTTGTTCGAGAGATAAGACACGAAACATGGGGCGGGCCTTGGTTTGATGGAAGTGCGTGAGTGAGCGAGGGCCGCGGTAGCTCCCGCCGAAACGAGCAATCATGCACTGCATGAGGCTCGCTCGACGCGCATCATCATAAGAAAGTGGACCGACGAGTTCACGACCACGCTGCGTAGGAGATGGTGTCGAAAATGCTTCTACGTTCTCCGGACCTGCTGGCAAGAGACGGGTAGCGGCGATGCGGGGGCACAGCGGCAGCGGCGCGCAGTTCGTGTGCTCGCTACCATCCGCCTCGTGACTCCTCCGCGGACTCGCGGATTGAGGCCGCCGTGACCGTGCGGAGCCGATGCCGCTCGCTACTTGCGCTTGACGTTGCGCAACCGGCCGTCGGCGCTGCCCGTCGAGTACGGTTCGCCAGGATCCTCCCCCTCGTGCATTTCGCGATGTAGACGCTGCCCTGCGTCGTGTTCGCGAACGAACGTAAGATCCTTGCCGACGCTCTTGATGACCTTCTGCGCCAACCGCTTGGAAATTGCCTCACGAAGCATTCCGAGCAGACTTGGCGGTGCGAATACGACCAACTCGTCAAAGTGACCGGCGTGGTGTGCCGCTTCGAGGTAGTCGAGGATCTCGTGCACGAACGCGAGCTTTTGCTGGTCCTTCAACGGCAGCTTCGGGTCCATCTTCGAGCGCTGCGGCACCGCCGCTCCCCTCTCATTGCCGCCGTCGCGCCGCCGACCCAAGTCGTCGGTAACCAAGTCCGGCGCGTGCATCCGCGACTCGGGGTGTTCGAAGTCCGCGAGCTTCGAGGCGTTGATCCAGCGGGAATCCTCGACGCGGTAAAGCTGCGCGAGGTGTCCGCCAGCGAAGAGCACCCACGTGATCGTGGACGTGTCCGCTTTGTCCGTGTTCGACGGGTTTTTGTGGTCGTTCATAACTTTCCAAATTGTGTGACGGTGTCAGCACCCTTCCACGCAATCAAATCCACTCGTCCACTCGTACCCCTCAATCCAACACGCGGCGTGCGCACACGCATTCCACCCCGACCCGCGAAGGCGTACCGGTCACTTGGCGTGAACGGGCGGCCCCGGTCGCGGCAACAGGGTCACGCGGCCAAAAAGACGTAACCACCCGGGGGAGAGAAAAAGTTGGCTACGGTGGAAGCCAGCCGGGGAAATTTTCGTTGTAACTCACACAGGATCGGTGCGCATGCGCGCCGACCTCCGAGCCAGCAGGGATGCTTCACTAGGCTCGGCAGAGGTGAGACAAGGAGGGAAGCGCCGATGGGGCTCGTGGCGGTGCGCCATCGGATTCGAGGAAAGACGAAACCGGCGGGTGGGCGAAGAGAACGCCCATTCGCCGGTTTTCGTGTGGGGCCGCACGTCTTTCGTGTCGCGGCACACGCCGTGGGCGTGGATGGAGGTGTATGGGAGTCGAACCCACCTGGGTCTGGCTTATACCAGCCCCACAACGGCTTTGAAGGCCGCGCGCACCACCAGGTACGAGACACCTCCCCGTACCTCCCCATGCTAGCGCCTTCTCTAAAGCGCGGCTAGCATCCTCCCTTCCCGACGCGAACCAGCTTTCGTTGCAGAGTCAATGCTCCGCCTCGCCCTGCCCGAGTGCCTTCGCCGCATAACGCCCGCCGCGACCGCCGCGACCGTTACGACCGCCCGGCGGCACACGACCCAATCCTTCTCTCCACCGAGTCGTTTCATTGGCGGAGCGAAGCCAACCGTAGCGGGACGAGGCCAGCGGCCGAGTCGAACGGTGGGAGCACTCCCGCGGGTCAATGCCTGCAATGAGTGCGACCCACGGACGTCCCCCGAATGCCGTTAAGGTTTCATTTGTGAGGCGAGCGCAGGGCGCCAGCCCTGCGCTCGCCTCAGAACTGAACAGGTTACGGCATTCGGACGTTGCCCGTCGGCTTGCGCAATTCGGTGTTGTCCACCTTTGTGATGCACGGCGACTTGCGGTTCTCCTTGCCGGTGTCCGCTGGTAAAACTACCGTGTCACGCGGATACTGTCGGGAATTCTCGGACTGGGGACGTATCCAAAGAGCTGTCAGGAGATTGCTTTCGAAGGTTGAGCGACACGAGTGGAAGTTGTTCGTCGAGGCGAGCAGCACAGGTGTGACCAAGTCACGTGGAGCAGCGCAACCGACGACAACGAAGCACAGCCGTGCGCAGTCGCTCCAACTCAAACGTACCGTTCCGGCAGTTCCTACCGTCCTCGGTGCCCCGCACCGCTCGCAAGCTGCGACGAAGCCTCAAACGAACATGCCCGTGCCCATCTCCAGCGAACCCACGAAGACGTTGACGACGCAGACCATACGGTGGCACGGCCGAAGCGGAAGCTTGGCGGCCCTGGTGCTCGTTGCGCTACTTGCAACGCTAGTTACCGTTCCCGGCTGCGGCAGCGACGACGAGAGCGACAACAACGACAACAACACGAGCGGACAACAGCAGCAAACCAGCGGCGACAACTCCGAGGGTCGCCGCGGAGGTCGCGACGGCGCCCGTGGACGCGGTGGCGCCGGTGCGGGCACGCCGGTCGCGGTCGCCGAGGTACGGCGTGGCACCATTCCGCGCCTGCTGCGTTCCTCGGGGCGGCTGCGCGCGCGTCACCTCGCCGAAGTCTCCGCCGGATTGAGTGGTGACATCCTCGAGGTCCATGCCGATCTCGGCGAAGTCGTGGAGCGCGGGGAACGCCTCGCCACCTTCGACCGCGACGAATATGAGCGCGCACTCGCCGAGGCGCGCATCACCCTGGCGCAACGGGAAAGCGAATGGCGCCGCGCCCGTTTGCAGCACGAGCACGCGGAGACCGAGTTGTCCCGTGCCGAGGACGACACGCGCCCCGAGGGATACGACACCGACATATTCACCGTGGATGACTACGAGCGGCTGCGCCTCAATGCACGGGAAGCAGAGGTCAACCTCGAGTTGGCCGAGCTTGCGGTGCGCACCGCCGAGCTTGCGGTGGAGCGCGCCGAGCGGGACTACCAGCGCTGCTATGTACGGGCCCCCTTCGCGGGGACCGTGTCGCTACGTGAGGTCAAGGCGCACGACCGCGTCAGCCAAGGGGATGTGTTGTTCGAACTGGTCGACATCTCCGACTTGGAACTCGCCATTCGCGTCACCGAAGGAGAGGCGGCCGCGGTGCGCGTCGGCCAAGCCGCGTTGATTGCAAGTCGGGGCCGCGTGCCGCTCGCGTATCCCGCCGAGGTGCGCCGCATTTCGCCGGTGGTCGACGTGGAAGACGGGGTGGTGGAGATCTTGCTCCGTGTGCTTCCCTGGCAGGGGGTGCAGGGGGTACACCTGTGGGGGCAGCAGCAGCAGCTGATGCAACTGATCAGCGGTCCCGTGCCGGGTCAGTTGCCGGCCGTGCCGTTCGTCTCTCCGGGGACGACACCGCGACTGCGCCCGGGAATGTTCGTCGGCGTCGAGATTGCCACGGCGGTGCATCCGGATGCGGTGCTGTGCCCGAAAGAGGCATTGCAACACGACGGGGACCGGCCGTATGTCTTCGCAGTGCGCGACGGCCGCGGCGGCGGATACGTCGCCGAGCGCATCCGACTCGAGCTGCGAAGCG
>SKZP01000118.1 GCA_007127275.1 Planctomycetota bacterium | reverse complement strand
GGCTGCATTTGACAATTCAATTGCTCGCCGTCGCCGGCGCCGCCTTTCTGGGCCTCTACGCGGGGCTACAACGCCACAGCCACACGGGCCTCGCCGTGGCCAGTGTCGTTGCCACTCTCGTCGCGGTCTCCCTGTTTGCCGAGCATTTCGGCTTGTATGCCGGGTGGGAGGCCGTCGCGCTGCTACCGGTGCTTCTGCTGCCGCTGCTGGCCGACGGACGGCGCGTTCGACTCGTCTTGCTGGGTGGCGTCACCTCTGTGGCTGCGGCCATGTTCGTGCATCCCGAGCCGGTGTGGCTCACGCTTGCGCTCGGGGCGACGCTGCTCGTTTTTGCATCGCACGAGCGGGGGGAGCGCCTCGACGAACAAGCAAGCGTCCCGGCTGCGGCACCCACGGGTCGAGCTGACGCGAACACAAGCGAGGCGCGCCGCTTGCACTCCGAGGCGGCGGATACTTCCGCTGCCCACGCAGCCCCGACGGCACTCACCTGGGCGCGACGGTACGGCCCGGCGACAGGGGTCATCACGGTCGGGCTGCTGTTGGGACTGTTGTTTGCGCTGCTCTTGCCCGCCTCCTACTGGCTGCTCACGGCGTTGCCAGAGACACGCGACGCCGCGGCCGCCGAGGCAGAGACTGACCGCAGTGGCGACCACACCGACGCCGAGAGCGACAAAGGAGGCAGCGCGGACGCGGACGACCCGGTCGTGTCTCAGCAGGACCGGCGAGAAGACGAAGACGGGTCGTTGCAGCGGGAGAACGCGGAGGAAACGGAAACCGCCGAGTCGCGGCCTGACGGTAGCCGACGCAGTGGCACCGCCGGGATGAGCCGCGACGCCGCGTTGCATTTTCAGCGTGACATGCCGTTCGGAGACCTCGGCAGTCATCACACCGGCGCCTTTCGCGAACATGTCGCATTTACCGTCGAGGCGTTGCGCCCCGCCGACGCTCGAAATTCCGGCATTGCCGAGCCCTCGGACCGGCGCCGTACCGAAGGAAATCCCCGGGGGACGCATGGTGACCGTGAAGTCGACGACGCAAATGATACGGAAGGGCACGCAAGGGAAGGTGACCAGCAAAGGTGGGAACCCCTGCCACTGCGACAGGCCGAGGATGAACTCGAAGCGCGTTACTGGCAGTTCGACTCGTTTGCGAACTATGACGGCGACTCTTTTCGTTGGTACCGCGACAAGCCTCGCAACGACGTGCTACGTACGGACGCTGACAGCGACGGGTGGATCCGGCTACCCACTGCGGAAACCTCCTACCCCGCGCAACGGGGTCTCATGCTACGCGTTCGTCTGCGCCCCGTCGCAGACCGTATCTGCCCGTTGCCGACGCGGGCCGCGGGCATTCGCGCCCCGGCCATGTTTCAGTCCCGCGACGGCGCAGTACGCTTTGCCGGTGACATCAGCCGTGCAGGCGTGCAATACGACGTGCTCCCCGGGCGGCAAGAGCTCTCTGCGCCGCTCGACGAGAGGGCGCGCTACCTCGAAGTGCCGGAAACGGTGGCGGGCAACCTGGCGTTTCAGTTCTGGCTCTCGGAGGTTGAGGAGCGCCTCGAGCCGGGAATGAGTCCCGTCGACGTCGCACGCGAGGTGGCACTCGCATTCGACACCGGCGAGTACCGATATGATACGCGGCCCCAACTGCGAGTCCGGCGCGACCCGAACCTAGAGTTGTTGCGCAGGCGAGTCGGCTACTGCCAGCACTACGCCTCACTGACTACCTTGACTCTGCGTGCGCTTGACATCCCGGCACGTGTCGCGGCTGGCTTCGGTGCGGGGTACTTCGACCGCGACCATGAGCGGCTGATTGTTCCGGCAAACCGCGCGCACGCGTGGTCGCAGGTGTGGGTGAGAGGCCGCGGCTGGGTGGATGTGGATCCGCTGATGATTGCTCGCATTCCCCTTGCCGTGGAGGCGGACCGTGAGAACCGCGTCCGTGAAGGTCACCGCCGCTGGCTACCGGAGGAGAACGACTTCTGGAACGAACGAGTTCAGCGTGATCCGCCCTCCGCGGAGGGAGACTCCCCAAACGGGGACCCGCCGAACGGGAGTGAGGAAAGCGACGTTCCTGGACCGCCCCAGCTAACCGAGCCGCCCGCCGAGGACAGTGGCAATGGCAGCGGCGAGGGCAGCGCGCCAGTGGGTCCGCATGGTCGCCTCGACAATGACCGGCAAAACGGCCACAGCCGCTTTGAAGACGGTGACCGCGCCGCGCCGCCGGAGCTGGATCCGCAGTTGCTCGAGCAAGAGGACGCCGCGTCCCAGTCGGAAGAAAAGGCGGAAGTGGAAACGGGGGAATCCGGCATCACCGCGACAAGAGCCGACGCAGGGGGCGCCGCCGGGGAAGTCCAGAACGACTCACACACGCTCCAACAGTTTCTCTTGATCTTTTTCGCACTGACACTGGGAGCCGTCGTCCTCCTCTGCGGCTTCGCCGTGCTCATCTCGTACGTGCGCAAGCGTCGCCGCGACCGTGAGGCGGCACGCGCTCTGCGCGAGCACCTTTGGGAGGCGCTCGGCTGGGACCCGGACGAGGAAAGCTTCGAAGAATTACTCGCCCGGCTTGCGCACCTCGAGCCGCTTCGAGAACGCGTCATCCGCGCCTTTCACGTCTGGGAAACGCTGCTCGCCAGGGCCGAACACGCCCGCGCCCCGAATGAAACCGCCGCCGACTACGCCACCCGCGTCGCCTACGAGGTCTACGCGGAACAAGTGCCAAGCCGCGCCCTCGCCACGTGGGCCGAGGTGTTGGACCGCTTCATTGAGCGCTTCGAGCGGGCCTGCTACGCCCCCTGGCCGCTACCGGAGCGCGACCGCGAGGAAACGTTGAGAGACTTACGCGAGATTCACCCCGACCCGGACGTTCGCCGCCAGGAAACGTAGCGAAGGGGGGCCTCGGCCGTTGAAAAACGCGTGGCCCACCGGGGTGGCCCGCCCGGAGACTCACTCTCGTGGTGTCGTCGCGGCTCGGCTCGTTCGAGGAAAGGTGCATGGTGATCAAGGGCATTTTGCTCGCAGGAGGGCGCGGGACGCGGCTTTATCCAATGACGGCCGCGGGAAGCAAGCAGCTACTTCCGGTATATGACAAGCCGATGATTTACTACCCGCTGACCACGTTGATGCTCGCCGGAATTCGCGACATCCTCGTGATCTCGACGCCCGAGGACACACCCCGTTTCGAGGAGGTGCTCGGCGACGGAGCGCAGTGGGGAATCTCGCTGTCCTACGTGGTGCAGCCCGAGCCAAGGGGGATTGCGGAGGCATTGACGCTGGGTGCCGAGTTCGTCGGTGAGCATCCGGTGTTCTTGATGCTCGGCGACAACGTGGTGTACGGCAACCTCGACCGCGTGCGCGCCGGCGTGCAGCGTGTCGTTGAGGGAGACGTCGACGCGTGCGTGTTCGGGTATCCCGTGGCGGATCCGAGCCGGTACGGCGTAGTCGAGTTCGACGCCAGCGGGGCGGCCATCTCTCTTGAAGAGAAGCCGAGGCGGCCACGCTCGAAGTGGGCCGTGCCGGGGCTTTACGTGTACGCACGAGGTGTTGCCGCGCGTGCCGCCGAGCTTACGCCTTCGACGCGAGGGGAACTCGAGATCACCGAGTTGAACCGAGGCTACCTCGAACGCGGTCAACTCGTCGTTGTCCCACTTGGGCGTGGCTTCGCCTGGTTCGACACGGGTACGCCGGAGGGCTTGCTTGACGCGGCCAACTTCGTGCACGCTGTCGAGTCGCGCCAAGGCCTCGTCATTGGCAGTCCGGAGGAAGCTGCGGTGCGCATGGGAACCATCACGCCGGCGCAACTTGACGTGCTCGCCAAGACTCTTCCGCAAGGTCCCTACCGAGACTACCTCGTTGCCCTCGCACCGGAGGAGCCGGGCGCTGCACCGTAGCACGCAACCCTCGCGGGACTCCGGCGCTTGAAGCAGGGATTCGTTTGGCCGAGACGCTTATGCACATCCTCGTCACCGGCGGCGCCGGATTCATCGGAGCAAACTTTGTGCGGCTCGTGCTTGAGGAAACCTCGCATGTCGCAACGGTCTTTGACGCGCTGACCTACGCAGGCAACCGTGAGAACCTGGCCGGGCTAGCCGAGGCATTCCCGAAGCGCTACGCCTTCATTCGGGGAGACGTCGCCGAGCGGGACGCGGTGGAGGCCGTCTGCGCGGGGGAGGCTCGCGGTAAGTTTGCGCCGAGTCCGCTGGGTGTGCCCGACGTGATTGTCCACCTCGCAGCGGAGAGCCACGTCGACCGCTCCATCCACGACGCTGCAGCGTTTCTGCGCACGAATGTGCAGGGGACGCAAGTGCTGCTCGACGCGGCGCGCCACTTCTGCCTCGGCCGGCTACTGCACGTCAGCACGGACGAGGTCTACGGCTCCCTTGCCCCGGAGGATCCACCGTTCACCGAGGCAACGCCGCTTGCTCCGAACAGCCCGTATGCGGCAAGCAAAGCGGCGGCCGACCTGCTCTGCCGCGCCGCGGTGCGGACGCACGGCCAGGACGTTGTGATCACACGCGGCTCGAACACCTACGGTCCGTACCAGCTCCCGGAAAAATTGATTCCG
>SKZP01000494.1 GCA_007127275.1 Planctomycetota bacterium | reverse complement strand
GTAAGCGGCGATCAGGTCGGCGCAGCCTTGGAGGTCGCGCTTGTCGATGGTTTCGACGACGCTGTGCACGTAGCGCGTTGGCACCGAGAGGGTGACGACCTTGGCCCCTTCGCCGGAGCGCTGGATGCCGCCGGCATCGGTGCCACCGCGCGGCAAGATCTCGAGCTGGTACTTGATGCCGCCCTTGTCGGCGATCTCGCGCATCTCCTTGACGACGCCGCTGTCGGAGATGCTGGCCGAGTCCATCACCTTGACGGCGACGCCCTCGCCGAGCTTGCTAATCGCCTCGTGCGGCTGCACCCCGGGCATGTCGCAGGCGAGTGTGACGTCAATGGCAATGCCAATGTCCGGCTTTACCTGGAAAGCGCTCGTGATGGCACCACGCAGGCCGACCTCTTCCTGCACCGTGGCGACGGCGTAGACGTCGTGGGGGGCGGGGTTGTCCTTGAGTTGCTGCATGGCGCGGATGATGGCCCAAACGCTGATGCGGTTGTCCATCGCCTTGCAGCTTGCCGTTTCGCCCTGCTCGGTAAAGGTCTGATAGAGTGTCGCTGGCGAGCCAATCTCGAACTCTTCCTTAATCTGCTCGAGCGGTAAGCCGAGGTCGACGAAGAGATCTTCCATCTTCGGCAACTTGGCCCGTTCTTCGTCGGTCATGATGTGAATGGGCTTGGTGCCGACCATGCCGAGGTGTTTCTTGCCCGACTTGCCGTGAACGAGCAGGCGCTTGGCAATCAGCGTTTTCGGGTCGAAGCCGCCGGCGGGGTTGAGGCGCAGAAAGCCCTTGTCGTCGACGAACTTGATGTAGAAGCCGATCTCGTCCATGTGGCCCGCCAGCATGATCTTCTTGCGCTGGCCGTCAGGGGCGGTCCCCTTTTTGAAGCCAATGACGCTGCCCATGGCGTCGACGCGCACCTCGTCGCACAGCGGCGCAAGTTCGCGCTTGGCGATCTCGCGGACTTCGTGTTCGTACCCTGGCGGCGCACTCGCCTCGCACAGTTCTTTGAGCAGTTTCATGCTGGACCTCGCTGAAATGGATGCTGGAAAGGAGTTTGGGGAGAACCTGCGGCCTGTATAGCACGCAACGCCTTCCGAGGCGACGTTGTGGTGCGTTGCAACAAGAAGCCCTTGCCCCCTGCGTTCCGTAGTGCGTAGGGGCGAGGGCCACGGGAGAGGAGGCGGCGCCCCAATGCCGGGGAATTCGGGGAATATTCGTCCACCCCTCGCCTTTTCGTTTGCGCCAGCGAGAGCGGGCGCGTCCGGCGTGAGTGCGCTGCTCGCGGTGGCTTCGGCCGCGCCCGCGGCTTGACGTCCTTCGCCGTTCACAGCCGGGGCTCGCGGCGCTCAACGTTCGACGTTCGTTTCCTGCCAGCCGCTGACCCGCGTAACTTGGTAGATTGCGCGTTTCCAACCATGTCCAAACCCCCGCCACCGGAGACGCGCACTCGACTCACCGAGGCGTTGTACACCGCGCTCGAAGGGAACCCGAATGTCGTGGCCGTGTGGGAAGCGGGCGCGGTCGCCTACGGGCAGGTAGATCCGTGGTCGGAAATTGAGTTGATTGTTGTCGTCGCGTCGCGCGAAGCCGTAGCCGAAGCCGCGGCGCTCGTGCGGCAGACGGTCGCCGCCGAGGTGCCCGTGGATTGCGACCTGCCGTTGTGCGGCGGGCTGATTTCTACGGCGGCGTTCGAGGATCCCGAGTGTCCGCGAACGTTGCTGCGCCTCGACGACTTCGGTCCGTACCTGCTCGTCGACTGCGAGGTGGTCGCCCGTGACGACGCCAGGCGCCTGCACGACTTGGTGCGCACCCGCCGACTCGCAAGCTGGTTCGACCGCGAGGGGCTGCAGTCGACGTTTCAGCCGCAGGAGCAGCCGCTGCGCGAGTCCCTCGTGCGCCTCGTCGAGCACCTACGCCGTCGCCATGAGATGCTTGCAACGCTTCCGCAGCGGGAGGTGCGCCGCGGCAACGGCGTGGACGCACTCGAGTTGTACCGCAGCCTGCTCTTGATGCCACTGGTGACGCTCTACCGCATCCGCTTTTGCCCGTACCGCTATGACTGTGGCCTGCGCCATCTGCGCGACGACTTGCCCCTTGAGGCGTTTCGCTTCGTCAAGGACATGGTTTTCGTTCACAACCTCGAGGACCTCAAGCGCAAGATTGACCGGACCCGTCACGAGCTGGAGCGGCAACTCGCAGAGATTCGCCCGGAGCACTTGAAGCTGTTGCCGGAGTGCCCGTGAACGAAACCGTCCCTTGCCGCTCGCACAGGAACTGCAAGAAAGTCTGCCGAAGATGGAGCGTCGCGAGCGAAACGATGGATGTGCATGGGGGACGTGAAAACGGGGCGATTTGGCTTGCCCGCCGTTGGCTGACGGGGTATCCCGGCATGTGTGCCTCGTTTTGCGGCAGCATGCGTCGTGTGAACCCCGCTCCTTTTCATGAACGCGAAGATTCTTATTGTGACCAGCTGCCTGGTTGCCTCGGCGGCTTTGCTCTTCGGCATGGCACTGCTCGGCGGCTCGCAGGAGTTGACCGTCGGGCAGATTGTTCGTGCCGAGTGGCCACCTTCCTCGGTACCGGCGGAGCGGGTCGCGGAGACGCAGGTGGCGGTGGTGGGCTACTGCTCGAAGGTGGAGCGGAGCGTGGGTCCGCGCTGGCTGGAGATTGTCGAGAAGCCGCCGGGGGAGGCAGGGTTCGAGCAACCTGCGCTGCGGGTCGAGATTGAGCCGGGGGCGAGCATGCCCGACGAAGTACGCCTGCGCGCCTGGACGCGAGTGCGCGGCACCTACGACCCGGCAACGCAGATCTTTCATGCGAACCGCGTGGAGATGAAGTGCCCGAGTTCCGAGGAAGAGCGCGGTGAGGCAAGCCCCGAGCAGGACACGCACCGCATTTTCGAGCACGACGACTACGACGACAGTGGCGAGTATGACGGCGACAGTAGGAGCGACGCCAACGCTGAGGACTCCAACAACGCCGCTGACTACGGCGACGACGAGTGACCGCTCGCTGAAATATGGTAGACTGCAAACGTAGCCGCGTCGGCGACTGTGTGCCCGCGTAAGCCACGAGCCTGCGTACACGGATCTACACGTATAGTCGTTTGGCTACGCCGCGCCCCCTGCCCTGCATATTCGGCGGAAACGGTGCGGCCCCTTCCTGACTTTTCACGTTCGGACGTTTCTCGCGTCGCGTTCATGCTATTCGTGGGGATGCCATGACTGTTTTGATGCGTCCTGGCCGCCGTCGGAACCGAGTCGCGCTCGTTGCGGTGCTTGCGCTTTGCGTCGTCGGCGTCGGTGGGCTGTTTGCCTTGCTGTTCCTCGGGGATAACACCGCGGCTCACGTTGCCGACTCCGACCTGCCGCGCGAGGCTGGAGAGCAGGCCGGCGACGAGGAGCGGGAGCGGACGCAAGCGCATGCGGATGGCGGGCACCGCCCAGGCGACGGCGGAGGTGCCGCGTCGGAGGAGGCACCGCGTTCGGATGGCGCGGCAATGGGTGGCGGCGAGTCGGAGCGTGCGAGCGACGGTGCAAACGGCGCACAGGGGGCGTCCCAGGCCGTGGAGTCAGCGCGCAACGTCGTGCGCTCGAACATTCCCATTCCGGGCCTGCGCGACCTGCTTGCCGAGCGGGCGGCTCACAGCGGGAGTCGCAGCGGTGGTGGCGGCGCGCGTCGCAACGGCGACGGCCGGGGACGCTCGAGCGAAGGACAGGGCGACGAAGCCGCGCAAGACGAGGGCGAGGCCGCGGAGCACGGCGAGCTTTACGGCACCGTCCTCGGCCGGGAGCGCGACGGGCGGGATATGCCGCTCGACTCGTTCACCGTCGAGGTGCGAACCGAAACGGAGACGCACACCGCAACGACCGACGCACAAGGCACCTACCGGCTTGCCGGCGTGGCGCCCGGCCCCGTCGACGTGCGCCCGGCCCCTTGGGGGCTCGGCCCCGACGGCGAGCGCGTCCCGCAGATCTACTACGAATCCGTGACGCGCACGGGACTCGTCGAGCCACAGTCGTCGACGCGTATTGATCTCACGGTGACGCGTGCCTTCGACGTCGTCGGCGTTTGCCTCGACCCGGAGGGACGCCCCATTGGCGGCGCCCGTGTGCGGCTGTTTCGCGAGGTCTCGTGGCGCGACCGGCCGAGCGAGGCGGATCATGTCGCCACCACCGACCGCGACGGCGTGTTTCGGATGGCGGAAGTCGAGGATACGGGACACCGTTTGTATGCGGATGCGCAGGAGTTGCCCCGCGTCGTCAAGGAGAACTTTCGCCCCAGCGACTACGGGCCGCGCCAGCCGTTGCGCATTGTGTTCGACGACGCCTTGGCGGTGAGCGGCCGCGTCTTCGACGCGTACTCCGGCGAGCCGCTCGCCTCGGTGCGCGTCACCGCCTCGCACCACGAGGAAGGCGGCCGGCAGGTCGAGGCGACGGTGTTGAGCGGCCCCGACGGCTACTACCGTGTCCCCGTCGCCGCCGGCAGCATGAACCGCGTCCGCGCCGGCCGTGCCGGTTACGAGAGCGAGCGCCACGACGGCATCCTTCCCGGGCGCAGCGGCCTCGACTTTCAT
>SKZP01000409.1 GCA_007127275.1 Planctomycetota bacterium | reverse complement strand
GCGAAGGCGTGACGAGTCCCGTCGAGCCGCGCAACCGACGACAACGAAGCAGAGCCGAGCGCAGCAGCTCAACTTTCGGAAGTAATTTTCTGACAGCTCCTAAACCGGTTGCCAAAAGGGATTCGTAATAAGCCCACGGGCTGCGGCCCGTGGGTCGCTCTGAAAATCCACCCACGGGCTGCGGCCCGTGGGTCGCTCTGAAAATCCACCCACGGGCGAAGCCCGTGGGCTTGGCTACCGTGCCTGAGGACACCAAACGTCGTTCGAACCGTTGCGGCTAGTCTGCCAGCAAGACGCCGAGAGGCACCTCGTCCTCGACGGTGAGGCCGTCGGCGAAACGTACCTCGACGGTCACCGGACTCTGCGGCGTCAGCTCCCGCAAGCGCTCGAAAGCCGCCGGCGAAAGCCGCAACTGCGGGGCGCGCAAGCCCGTGGGCAACACGTCGCCGCTCTCGCTTCCCTGCACCACCTCCGGCATCCCCGGCAGCGGACGGTTCGCATACGTCAGCCGCGCCTCGAAGGGAAAGCCGCGAAACACGACCGGTTTCCCGGCGTCGTCGACAAAGACGAGCCCGAGCTGGCACGAGCCGTCCTCGAGTTCCTGCGCCGCCACCCGCACCGCGACAATGCGTGCAAGTCTCGCGTGGGGTGCGGCCGGCTCCGGCACGCGCAGATGTTTGAGGATCCGTTCGGTTAGCCGCTGCCGAACCATTTCTTTCGAGCCGGCGTGGTGTTCGTGCAGCACCGTAAGCAACGTTCGGCTGGCCGGGTCGTAGCCCCACCACAGCCAGGCGCGCCGACGACTGCTCTCGTCGTCGGTGTCGTCGTACCCCTCGCCTTCGTCGTCATCGGCGACAAAGGTGCACGAGGCAAGCAATCCGTCGAGCCGTCCCAGCGGCATGTGCTCGGCGTCGCGGCGGCGCAGCCCCAGCGCCTCCTCCAGCGCACGCTCGGCGGGAGCGAACGCGTCGCTCAAGTCGAGCGCGTGCGGCGTCTCCCGGACATGCATGACGACGCGTTCCTCCGCGTCCAACTCGGCGTGGCGCAACGCAAGCATCTGCGGCGCCACGCGCTCGACCTCGTAGCCGTGCGGCACCGGTACCTGCCACGCCGGCGACGCGGGGAAGGCGAGGCGGCCGCGAAGCCCGTCCACCGGCTCGTGCCACTCGAACGTGCCGCTGCGCAGCCACTCGGTCGAGTCCCCGCCGTCAACGACGAGCACGACCGCCACATCACCATGTAGCGTCAGGGCGACCACGCGCTGGGGCGTTGCGGCCCGGTTGCGAAGCTCGGCAAACTCCTGCGCACCCGCCTGCACCCGCCGCGGCGCCCGCGGACGCCAGCCGTTCCAGTCCGGCCCATCCAATTGCACGTCCGTTCGCTGAATGCGCTCGAGCGGGTCAGTCGAGCCGTCCGCAGCAAGCTGCGCCACCCACGCACGGGCCGCCCCGTTCTCGCCGTTCGCCTCCGGCTCGCGGCGCTGAAACGCAAGCCGTGTCAGCGACTCACGTGCCACGGCGTCCCAGTGCGCCGGCGGCTGCACCTCGACCCACGCCCACGGCAACTGCTGCGGCCCCGTCGCCACAACGACCGGCGGCGGCGGTTCCTCGCCGCGTTGCGCCAAGCCGCTGCCCGTGGGGAGGCTCGCCAGCAGAAGCGCGACCATTAACGTCAACAGCCCACGAGCACCACGCACGGCCATCTACACTCCCGGAACACGAGTACGTCCACGCTCTCCTTTTGTTGTGTCATGGCGAAATCTTCGGGTCGAACGTGACGAGCGAAGAGTGTGCGAGGTGGAGGAAGGTGAGCCGCGCAGGCGTGCCATTGGGCACGTTGAGCGGCACAACCGACGACGACGAAGCACAGTCGAGCGCAGGTGCCAAACCCGAAAATTTAGCCATGACCCAACACTAGCCTACCACACTCAACCGTACTTGAGTGTCCGTGCGCCCTGGGCACCGCGCATCTTGAAGCGGGGAACGGTTGCTTTTACAGGCCACGGGCTGCGGCTCGTGGGGTGACGGTCGACGGTCCACACGGGGATGCACGACCTGCTCACGATTTTTCGCTCATGGCGACACCCCCTGCGGCACGATACAAAGAGTGGAAGAACGGTTGTTTCGGACGTCGGTCGGCCAAGGGGCAGGGAGTGGCCAGATGATGGAGTATAAGTTCGGCAGGGCAGCGAACGTGTGCTCGGCGTGCAGCACGCCTTTCGAGGAAGGGCAGCGCTTCGTCTCCGCGCTCAGCGACACCGCCGTCGAGGCACTCGCGCCGGAACGCGACGAGGAGGACTCGCGCTTCGTCCGCCTCGACGTATGTGAAACGTGCTGGTTGCAACAGCCGCGCGAGTCGCTCTTTTCGTGGTGGCTCAACCACAAGGAGATACGCCCGCCGAAGCCGCCGACGGCCGACCCGGAGTTCTTGTGGTTGTTGCTGGGGCAGACGTTGCCGCATCACGACCCGGAGCGCGAAGAGCAGCAGCGCAATCCGCTCGCCGTGCATCTGGGCTACCTCGCGGCGCTAGGGCTGTTGCGCCTGAAGCACGTGCACCTGGGTCGGCACCGCCGGGAGGGGGCTCGGGCCTACCAGTCGTTCGTGCCGCGCGAGTCGCGACAGCGCGAGATTGTCGTCCTCGACCCGGAGCCGAACGACGTGGCCCTCGCCATTGTCGAGCAAAAGCTTTGCGACCTCGCCGAGGCCGTGCGCAGCGGCACCGACTACGCAGTGTGGATGCAGCGCCACACCGAGTCGCTCCCGACGGAGCTTTCGCTAACGAAGAGCAAGAAGCGCAAGCGCAAGAAAAAGGCACGCGCGCGCAACATCACCGGCATCTGAGCCGAGGCTGCGGCGTTCGCCCCGTTGCAAAGCCCCGAGGCTTGCCGGGGCCATGACCGAGCGTCTGCGCCAGAAAAACCATCGGCAAATCGAACGACTCCTCGTCCGCGGCGTTTAAAAACGGAAACAGGCGAGTCCGTACACCGAAAGGGGCCAGCCATGTCCAGTCTGCTAGCGTCTTCTGCCGCGGCCACGTCGGTTCCGTCGAGAGTCACCGGCAACACCGGCTCGTCGAAACCGTGGCTGTTCCGAAGTTCCCTTGTCGTTGCGGGGGTGCTCGTTTTGCTGGTCGTCGTGACGGTGGGCCGCCTCTTCCTAAGTAGCACCGAGAACGGGGCCCCCGGCGAAGACACGGTAGCGATGGAAAGCGAAGGACTTAACGCCAGCACGGCGCACGACGTCGAGGATATTGCCGAGGGCGACGACGCGCGGACGCCGACCCAAGCCGACGAATCCGACGACGCGGCGCCTGAGACGCAGACCGGGGAAGAGCAGCAGCAAGAACGACACATCATTCGGCGCGCAAGGATTTCCGTACGCGTCGAGGAGTACGAGCCGGCCTATACGAAGCTCACCCGTCTCGCCGAGGAAACGGGCGGCTACATTTCCGACGCACGCACGCGGCACCATGCGCAGAAGACAAGCCAAGCGAACATCACGCTACGCATTCCCACCGCGCACTTCGACGCGACCCTCTCTTCGGTACGCGGCCTGGGCGAGGTACGCGAGGAGTCGATCAGCAGCGAAGACATCACGCGCCGCTACGTGGACACGCAAGCTCGGATCCGCAACGCGCAGCGCCTCGAGAGCCGGCTTGTCGAGATGCTCGAGTCGCACGAGGGCACCCTCACCGACTTGATGCGGGTGGAAGGGGAGGTCGCCTCGGTGCGCGAACGGATTGAGCGCAAGCAAGCGCAAATCCGAACGTGGAGCCGCTTGACCTCGCTGACGACGATCAAGGTTACGCTGCGTATCGTTTCCCCCTACGAACCGGAGCAAACCGTGAAGGAGCCGGAGCAGGAACGCCCGAGCTTCGGCGCCAAAGCCTCCGACACATGGTCGCGCTCCCTGAAACTGCTCACCGCGATCGGCGAAGGCATCGCTCTCGGCTTTGTCGCCATCATCCCCTGGCTGCCGCTGGCCGCGCTGCTCGGCGTGGTAGGCTTCGGCGCGGCCCGCCGCCGCAGGCGAATGCAACCCGCCGAGCCCACCCCGGACGCCCCACCGAGCGAAACCGAGGGGCAATCCTGAATGCCGTTTTAGTGCTCAGTCCTGAGGCGAGCGCAGGGTGCACGCCCTGCGCTCCTCTCGTTTCGTCTAGGTTTCACGGCATTCGGGGCAGTCTTGAACAGTTGCCAGACGACTACGCGTAACGAGCAAGAACGGTGCGAGACGAAGGAAGACAAGCCGCTCGACCGTGGCAACGGCCATGCCTGTGTCGGCACTCTTCCTCCGCCTCGCACATTCTTCGCTCGCAACGCAGAGATCTACGAATCTCGAAGGGGTTTAGTCCATTGCGTGATGCAAGGCAGCAACGGCGTCGATACGGGCGCCGTCTCCGGTCAAGCGGACGTAGCGTGCCCAGTCGAGGCCTACGTCGCTCAGATCGAAGCGGTCGCCTCCGGCAGCTCGGCTTTGCGGCGAGATGCCCGGAATCCACCAGGTCGGCGTGACGCCGAAGAAGCCGCTTTCGTAGCGGGTGGCATCCTGGGCAGGTTTGGCGGTGTCTTCGCT
>SKZP01000580.1 GCA_007127275.1 Planctomycetota bacterium | reverse complement strand
CAAAGTCGAGTTGCCGCGCGGCGAGGCGCTTGAGCGAGGAATCGGCGTCGTCCCCGAGAGCGGCGTACCAATACTCGCCACTCTGCAACAGCGCCTGGCGAAGCAGCCGCCGGTCTTCGGCGCTCTCTTCGACCCCCAGCTCGTTGCTCAGGATCAGCGCGTACTGAAACAGCCGGTAGGTATGCACCAAATCGGCGAAGGAGCGGTCGGCCTCCTCGATGCGCGGCTCGAGTTCCGCCTCGATCGCCCGGATGCACGGCTCGACGAGGGTCTCGCGCAGATACGGGAAGTAATTGTCGCGCGCGGCGCGGTAGGCCGCCGGCGACGGATCCATCCCCCAGGCACGCTGCACGAGGCTGCCCTCACCTGCGGCGACCTGTTCGCGCAGTCGTTCGAGCCCTTCGAGTCGCTCGCGCAACGTCTCGCCCGGGGTTTCCCCCGCGGCAATCGCCTCGATGTCGAGCGGCTCCGTTGCCTGGACCACCGCGGCGCGCGTCTCGCGCAAGAGGCGCTGGCCGTGTTGAAAACTCACGACGAGGCCGAGCGCCAGCAGCAGTGCCGCGGCGATGGAGCCGGCGGAGGTGACGACGCGAATGCGGTTGCGCCTGCGAAGCGTCGAGGTGGAAGGACGCGCGAGGCGGTAGTCCGGAAACAGCACGCGGCCGAAGAACTGCGTGAGGAAATAGGGCCGCTTCTCGCTCGCCTGCCCGGTAAGCGAGAGCGACAGTTCCGGATCTCCCATCGACTGGGTGAGGAACTGATTCATCTGCTGGATCGGCTTGCCCTTCTGCGTCGCGCTCATGAAGTAGAAGCCGCGAAAGACGAGCGTCTCCTGAAAGGGGTTGAGCCGGAAGAGCGCGGAAATCACCTGCGAAAAGCGGTTCGTAGCAATCTCGAACTGGCGCGGGAACAGATAGACCCGCTCCTTCGCCTCCTGGCCCTGCTCGCCGGAAAGGATCTCGGTGCGCCGCGCATAGAGGCGCTCGGCGAGGCGCTTGCATTCCTGCTCGAAGACCTGTTGTTGCGAGGTCGACTTGCGCGCCTCCTCCTCGTCGTCGTCCCACGCCCCCGCTTCGCGCAACAGCTTGTCGAGGTCCTCCGTATACGGCAGCGTCGCCCCCCAGATTTGTTGCCGTTCCTCCTTGGTCAGCGCCTCGAAGAAGTCGGTGAACCCGGTGAGCTTGTCGATCTTTGTGAAAACCACGTAGACCGGCAGCTGGATGCGCAGCCGCTTGGTGATCTCGTCGATGCGGTCGCGCAACGGCTGGGCGTAGTCCTCGATCTCGTCCTCGGAAAGCCCCAGCACCTCGTCGGCGGGAATTGCCACGACCACTCCGTTGAGCGGCGTGTCGGTGTTGCGGTTGCTGCGCAACAAGTCGAGCACGAGGCGCCACTCTTTGCCGTCCTCGGGGCTCGGTTGCACGGCGTAGCGCCCCGCGGTGTCGAGCAGGATGCCGCGGTCGGTGAACCACCAGTCGAGGTTGTTCGTCGCCACGGTGTCGCGGTGTGCGGAGGCCTTGCCGAGGTTCGGGAAGTTGAGCCCCGAGCGGGCGATCACCGTGGTCTTGCCGCAGCGCGGCGGCCCGAGCAGCACATACCACGGCAACGCCTTCTGCGAGCCGCGCCCGGCGAGCGAGAACTTGACCGTATGAATCGCGTCGTTGAACTTGCGGCGCACGATGTCGGCGGCGGAGCGGTCACCGTCGTCGGACTGCGCGGTCTTTTTCGCCTGCGCCTTGAGCTGCTTCTCCACCTTCAGCGCGTTGCGGATCGCGAGCAGCCGCGCAAGCATCGCTTTGAGCAGGATCAGCCCGAGCAACACGAGACCGAGAATGATCGCCGTGTTGATCTCCCAGTCCAATAGGTAGGTAAGCGCGGCAATCACCGCCAAGGCGACGAGCAGCAGCAAGGCGTTGCCCGTGGGGCCGCCCCCTTTGAGCAGCATGCCAATGATGCGAGCCGGGTTCATCGCTTCGCTCCGTGACTCTCTCTAGGAAGTAATGGTCAGCAAGGACTGCGTCGCGTCGTCGAGGAGGACTCGCAGCACCACATACACAATCACCACGCCGGCGGCGGAGGCCACCGGAACCACCCACAGCGGCCAGCGGCGCTTCTGCACCCGAGGCTCGTCCCGCGGCAGCCCGTGCGGCGAGAGCGCCTCCTTGTGCGCCTCCGTTTCGTCGAGCTCGCGCGCCAACTTGTCAATGAGCACCTTGCGCTTTTCGCGCCCCTCGGAGTCGCCGTACTTGCCGCAAAAACCGAAGGAGAGGCAGAGGTAGTAGACCTCGAGCACCTCGCGCTTCGCCTCGTCGGGCGTGTGGCGCAGGCCGTCGCGCAAGTTGTCGAGCTTGTTGTAGAACTCCTCGCCGGCGGAGAAGTCGTTGAAGTACTCGAGCTGCAACGGCCGCCCGAGCCAGGGCTCCTTGACCGGCAACAAGCTGCTCAGTATCACTTCGTCGAGGTAAGCGGCGAGCGCGTACTTGCACATCCGCACCGACTCCTGCGGGCGGTTGGCCTTGCGGGCGAGGTCGTCGAGCTCGGCGAACAATTCGTCAATCACCGCCCGCAAATGCGCCTCGTCCCGCGCGAAAATCGGCAGGGTCTCCTCTCCGCCCGCCGGCGCCTGCTGCGGCCGCAGCATCCGCGTGCCCGCCCGCTTGAGCACCCCGGCCAAGACGTCCCCTCCCTGCCCGGCAGGCTGTTGCGGCACGGGAGTCGCGGGGCGGGCGGCGCCCCCCGGCATGTCGTCGTCCAAGTCGTCGATCAACCCGTGCGCCGAGGTCCCTCCGCTCTCCACCGGCACGCCGTCGCGCGGCCCACCGCCCGAGTACCCTGCATACGACTCGGCAACCTGGCGCAGTTGAAATGCGAAGCTAAACACCGAAACACACAACTGCGAAAGTGGCGCATCGTGGATGTCACCATCCACCGGCGCGAGCGTAATCGTACCGCTGATGTCGGAACCGAATGCCATCGAAAAAGACTCCGTATCTGATGGGAGGCGTCGGTGGTGGAAAGTGGCTGCGTTGCCGAAGAGCCGAAGGCTCCCGTTATCAAGTCACGACCACGACTACGACCACGACTCACGACTCACGACTCACGACTCACGAGCCTCCGTCGCGTACAGCCAAGAGTTCCAGTTGCAGTTCGGCGAATTCGGGGGGCAAGTAGACGGCGATGGAGTGCGAGCGCTTGATCGCCTCCCAGTGATCGCCGCCGCGCTCTACTTGGTAGTAGACGCGTCCCGGCTGCACGGGAATTTCGGACGGTGGCACGGCGACGTGGGTGACCGAGAGCCCTCGCATCGCTTGGCGAATCAATTGCTCGACGCGATCGCGTGAGCTGACCTTTGCCTTGATCGCGAACTCGTTAACGAGCTTTTCCTTCGGCACGTTCGCCTGCGCGGCAACGTAGAACGAGGCGTCCGTAAGCAGGCGGTCGTCGGGGATGGTGCCGCGGAAGATCGTATCGCGGCCGCGCTCCAAGGGTATGGAGACGCAGCGCGTCGCGATGACTGTGCCGACGAGGCGCTGAATCTCGCTGGAGAGCCGCGAGAAGGTCGCGTAGAGATTCTCGTGGTCGTAGGCCGGCAGGTCGCGCGGATGCCCCTCGGCGGCGAAGGTGTAGAGTTGCCCCGCCAAGGTGGCGAGCGCGAGGTACAACTGCTCGGGATGGGCGCGCGGTTGCCCGTTGAGATGCTGCAGCGCCGGCAGCGCTCCGTTGAGCGTGTGCAGAAACTGAAAGATTGCCGCGTCGGAGGTCGTTACGTCGATCAGCCCCGTATCCCGCTGGCGCCGCTGTTGCGTGACCTCGGAGGCCCGCGAGCCGAGTATCTCGAGCAAACGCCGCAACGTGCCGAGCAAGAATGGTGAGGCGGCGATCTCCAAGCAGGGGGGGACGTACTGCTCGACCGTCTGCAACTCGCCGGTGACGCCGCGGGTGATCTCGGCGACTTTCAAGACGACGTGGTCGTCGTGCGTCTCGCCGGCGAAGAGGATGCGCAGATTTTTCACCGCGGTGAGCAACTCGCGCCGCTCGCCGCCGCCGCTCGTCTCGTCGGTTACCTCCACGGTATGATGGCGCCAGCGCGTCGCCCGGCCGTCGAGCGAGCCTTGCGCGCTCACCGAGGGCATCCCCGGACGTGCCACCGGCAACGCGAGGTAGACGCCGAGCTTGTCGCTCGTCGCCTCCATGTGCTCGCCGACGTCGCGGGCCACCGGCGGTGCGTCGAGTTGCGGCACGTCGATCGCCTGGCCGTCGGGTAGCACCGCGCGGCATCGCCGCAGCAGCACCGTGCCGGCAAGCAGCGCATCCGGATCGAGTTCCACTTCGCTGACGCCGTGCACCAGCGGCCGCGCGAAACGCACCGCATGGCGGCGCTGCGCATCGAGGTGCCGCTCCGCCTGCTGCAAATGCTGCGGCGTCAAAAACAGCCCTTCGCTCCAAACGACGCGTTGGCGATCGTCCACCAGGCTTCTCCTTTTGAGCCGGGAAACACGTGCGTACCTTCAGACTACTACTCGTCCAAAGTGACCAGTTCGATTCGCGCCTGGGTCAGCCTGACCACGTTTTGCT
>SKZP01000648.1 GCA_007127275.1 Planctomycetota bacterium | reverse complement strand
TGGAGGCATTGTGCTCGGGTTTTTCCTGAGCGGGCTGCGCGCCAGGATGCGCAAGGCCACCGTCTCCCGCGTCTGCCGGCAGCTGCGGGAAGAAGCGGAGCGCGACGCGCAACAGCTTCTCCAGCAAGCCGAGGCGAGGATCAAGAGCGAACTCTACGAAAAACGAGAAGCGTTCGAACAAGAAGCCCAGGAAATCCGCAAGGAGTTGAAAGAGCAGGAGCGGCGCCTGACCAAACGCGACGAGGCAATTGAACGGCGCGAAGCCATGCTCGAGACGCGCGACACCCACTTGGAGGCGCGCGAAATGAAGCTGCTCGAAAAGGAGCAGGAACTGCAACGAGACCGCGAGCGCCTCAGCGAGGTGCTTGAACAGCAAACCACAAAGCTCGCCGAGATTGGCGGGCTCAAGCCGGACGCGGCGCGCGAACGGTTGCTCGCCATGACCCGCGAACAAATCGCCAGCGAGGAAAGCGAGCTGGTGCAGCGCATGGTCGAGCGCGTCGAGGAACAGGCCGAGGAGCGCGCCCGCTGGGTGGTCACGCAGGCAATCCACCGTATTGCCAGCGAACACACCACCGAGCACACCGCGACAACCATCGGTCTACCCAGCGACGACGTAAAGGGCCGCATCATTGGCCGTGAGGGACGCAATATCCGCGCCTTCGAGAAGGCCACCGGCGTGGACGTGATCGTCGACGACACCCCCGGGGTGGTCGCGGTGAGTACCTTCGACAGTGTGCGCCGCGAGATTGCCCAACGGGCGTTGGAAAAGCTGATCTCCGACGGCCGCATACACCCGGCGCGCATCGAGGAAGTGGTGCGCCAAACGCGCAAGGACATCGAGAAGCAGATTGCCGAGCGCGGCAAAGAGGTGATGTACGAAACGGACGTGCACCGCATCCATCCGAAGCTGCAGTACCACCTCGGCCGGCTGATGTTCCGCACGAGCTACGGCCAGAACGTGCTCCTGCACTCCGTCGAGGTCTCGCACCTGATGGGGATCATGGCCGGCGAGCTCGGCCTCGACGTCAAGCTCGCGAAGCGTTGCGGCCTGCTGCACGACGTCGGCAAGGCGCTCGACCAGGAGCAGGAAGGCGGCCACCCGGAGATTGGCGCCGAGTTGGCCGAGCGCTACAAGGAAGCCCCAGAGGTGATCGACGCCATTCGACACCACCACGCCACCGTCAAGGCGAAAACCATCTGGCCGGTGCTCACCAGCGCCGCCGACGCCATCAGCGCTTCCCGACCCGGGGCCCGGCGCGACACCTTCGAGCGCTACATCCAGCGGCTCGAGAAACTCGAGGAGGTAGCCACACGCCACAGCGGCGTGAACCAAGCCTACGCCATCCAAGCGGGCCGCGAGCTGCGCGTCATTGTCAACGAGCACGACATCGACGACGACAAAGCACTCGCCCTGGCCCGCGAAATTGCTGCCGACATCGAAGAGGAACTCACCTACCCAGGCGAGATCCGCGTCACGCTCATTCGTGAAACTCGCGTCGTTGAGCACGCCCGCTGATGGGCGGTGGGCAAACTCGCACTTGCAGCTCCGAAGCGGGTCCGAGCGCGGGTTGGAATTCGCAAGCCCGGCTCTGATGCGTGGGGTCCGCGCCGCTCCTTTCGAGACACGCGAATGCGAGGCCCGTGCGCCGTTGCGCGGGAGTCGTTGCGCGGCGCATAATGCGCATTGTGATGCCGAGCGAGCTTCATGAGTTTGTGTTGCGCACACCGTTTGTGTGCGTGTCCGTTCGCTGTGCCGAGGCGGACCTCCGTGCGCGTGCGGAGGCGTTGTTCGCAAGCTACCCCCGGGACACGGCGACCATCACCGAGGCGCAACCGGAGTGCGTGCGAATTGCGCTCGAACGTGCCGGCGACGGCGCCGCGGTACGGGTAAAATGCCCCGGCGCTGCTCCAGTCCCTTGCGACCGGGAGTACTCCGAGGATGACGCGCTCGCTCGGCTGGAAGGGGAGTTTTACCGTGTCGTGCTGGCGGCGGCGCACGCCCAGGGGTGGACACCGGTGCATGCGGCAGCCCTCGCCTTCGGTGAACACGGGGTGCTGTTGCTCGGTGAAAGTGGCGCAGGCAAGAGCACGCTCGCACTCGAGTGGTTGCGCTGCCACTCGGATGCGCACTACCTGAGCGACGACGTCGTTTTCCTTGACGCGGCCAACGGCCTCAATGTCGTCGGGCTGCCGCGCTTGGTCGGCTTCGAGCATCCCTGGCCCACGGCGACACATCCGCTTCCGGAGACATTCGCACTCTCACAGTGGAAGGCCAGTGGACGCGCCCAACGAACGGTGTTGACGCGTCACGCCGTGGCCGTTGCGCCGAGCCGGGTGCGGAATGCGCCCGTTCGCCTTGCGGCGGCGGTGCTGCCGCGGTACGAACCGGCACGGCTCGGCTCGGCCGAGGAAGCGGTGCTTGAGCCACTGTTGCCGCGGGAGGCGACGGCTGCGGTGTGGCAGGCCGTGTTGCATGAGCCGAGTGCCACGGCCTCGGAGTTCGAGCGCGTCGCCGCGCTGGTACGACAGGCGACGGTCACGTACCGCCTGCGCAGTGCCACGCGTGAATCCGCCCGGCGCGCCCTCGCTTCCTTGCTACCCGCGCTCACGACGTGATGCTTTTTCCTTGAAACTCCGCGGACGCTCCGACGTCGAAACGAGCGACGTTCCCACTCCCTCCCTCTCTGCCCGACAAGATGCCGGAGGCCGGAAAGATGAAGTCGACGCCAGTTTCTCTGCCTGTCGTATCCACGCTGTTCGTCGTGGGAGTTGCAACGTTGCTTGCGCTGCCGGCGGCTTTCGTGCAGGCCAACGGCATGCCGCCGATTCAACGGGAGGAGCCCATGCCGCGCAGCTACGCCTTCACCGGCATGTCGGCGCACGCCGAGTATTCGTTTCTCTTGGTCACTCGCAAGGAGGCGCGCAGCGACCGGTACGAACGGGACGCCCACCCGGCATTCGAGGCGCGGCCGCTCACCGAGGCGGAGCACGTGAACGAGCACTGGCGGCCCGCGGCGCAGCCGGTCGGCGTCGACGTCAGCCACACCCTCTACGCGGTGCGTGGGAACCTACCGGACGCGAAAGGGAGCGAGCCGGTGACCGAGGAGTGGCTGGCCGAGCAGGAAGAGAAGTTGAAGCTCTGCTGCAACGACAAGTTTCCGCGCATGGGCGACCGGGGCCGGCCGGGGCTTCGCCAAACGTTGACCTACCGCGTCCGCCTCACGGAGGAAAAGAACGAGAAATCCCTGCACCTCGAGCGGGCGCACCTTGCCGTATACAACGCGCGGGGCGACCGGATCCGTTCGCGTGACCTCGACGGCAAGGGAGGGGCCTCCGCCCTGCGCGACGCGAAGCACACCGCCAACGCGTTTGCCGAGTCGCAACGCACCTCGGCGCTGCTGCTCACGCTGCTTTCCGCACTGGCGGGCATGTTTTTGCTGGGTGCCGTGCTACGCCAGCGTCGCCTCACACTGCACAGGAACGGCTAACACCCTCCATCCCCTGCGAGTCAGTCGCAACCGCCGGCGACCCGTGCATTCCGCAGGGACGAACGGGGCGAAAAGGCGAGCGCAGGGCGCAGCCCTGCAAGGGAAAGCACGCGCGGAACCTCGCGGGCGCCTCGCAGGGCAGGTGCTCTGCGCTCGCCATGTTTCGTCAAATCCAAACGGCTAGCCGTTTGGAATCTGGAAACGCCCACGGGTCGCGGCCCGCGGGCGTTTCCGGGTTCCAAACATTTTTGCTGCAAGATAAGCCGGCTGCACCCTTTCGCGGGGCTTCTCAAGGTCTGTGCCTTTTCGCAGCCCCCGCGCCCACCGACTGCGTCAATGGACTCGGGAATCCACGAATCACCGAGACCTTCAGGGCATTCGGTCGTGCGCACTGCGCTCCCCTACTCGGAGTATGACGCGGGGCACGGGCCAGGGGCAACCGCTTGGACTTGTCTGTTTTCGTCGTGCTAGGATACGGCTGTTCCGCCCCGGCCACGAGGCGCCCTCGGCATGCTCCCCGTGCCGTTGCGTCCGAACTGCCAGTCAATTTTCTCATCCCGACGACGATGAAAACTCCTACGACGACCATGATTCAGCATTCCCGCAATCACCGAGAGGCCAGGCAACGAGGTGGAGTCGCGCGTACCGTTGCTTGGCTTGGCTTGCTGGCGTGCGTGGCACTGTTGCTGGCGCTTGCCCCGCCGGTGACGAGCCCGGCGCACTCGCAGGATCAGCCGCGTCAACGCATTGAGCAGTGGGTTGAGCAACTCGGCGGGTCGTGCCACATGCAGCGCAACCGCGCCGAGCGAGCGCTGCGCAACGCCGGCCCCGTCGCCGTCGAGCCGCTCAAGAGTGCGCTGCGTCGGGCGAAGGACGCAGAGACCGTGTTTCGTTTGCAGGCCTTGCTCGTCGAACTTGACGACGACTTTCTCACGCTCGCCGCCTCGCTCGACGACCACAATGCGAATATCCGTCGCTACGCCGAGGAGGCGCTGACCATGCGCTTTCACGACGCGGGCGAAGAGAACGAGACGCATTTCGACCCCTACGCCTGGTACCCGAATCAGCAAGAGCCCGTTCGCCG
>SKZP01000384.1 GCA_007127275.1 Planctomycetota bacterium | reverse complement strand
AGCTGTTCGGCCGCTAAGCGCGCCGATCCCCTGTTTGCGCGGACTCGCGACCCTCCGGTCGCGGGTCCGCGCGTCGTTTCGCGCCCGTGCGTCCCGCCTCGGGGGCGCAGTTTCGGGGGTGCGACGAGTACGGCGCCGAGGGCTCGCTCTGGAACTTTCCATCTGTGAGATGCGCGGCACCGGCTCTTTGCGGTGGACACCCCCGCCGCAACCGTGATACGGCAACAACGAGATTCCAGCGAATCCGTTGCCGGCACGCACCGCCATGAATGACGCCGCTACTGGGAAGCGCCTTGCACCGGCCGGGCCGGTGTGGTGGTTCGCCCTGCTGGCGACGTTGGCCTTCGGGCTAAGCGTCTGCATCGACGCGACGCGGGTATACACGCCGACCGAAGTGATGCGGGCACTGCTCGTCCAACTCGGGCTGATGCCGGCGTCGGGGATGGATCCGCTGGATGCCGCGCTGCTCGGGCAGTGGCGCATGGCGCGCGCGTGCGTCGCCGCCTTGGCGGGCGGGATGCTCGCCCTCGCCGGCGGTATCACCCAAGGCATCTTTCGCAACCCGCTTGCCGCGCCGAGCGTGATCGGCGTCACCGCCGGCGGTGGCCTCGGAGGCGCCGCCGCGTTGGCGCTCGGGCTGCCGCTGGCCGGGCTGCGCCTCGGCGAGCACACGCTGCTTGCCCACTTCCTCGTCGTGCCGGTTTTCGCCTTCGCCGGCTCTTGCGCGGTCGCGTTCACCGTCTACGCAATCGCGACACGCCGGGGGGAGACGCACCTACCGACGTTGCTGCTTGCGGGGATTGCCCTCTCCGCGTTCGCCGCCGCCGGTGCAAGTACGCTGCTGACGTTTGCGCTGCATGAGGATCAACTCTTTCGCGCGATCTTTCTCTGGCAGATGGGCTCGCTGCAGGACCGCGTGTGGGCGCACGTGGCGATGCTGTTGCCGGGGTTGATCCTCGGCACCGTGCTCGCGTTGGCCTACGCTCGCGAACTCAACCTGCTGGCGATGGGCGAGCGTAGCGCAACAAGCCTCGGCGTCGAGGTGCGCCGCATGAAGCGCAACCTGCTGCTCGCCGCCGCGCTGCTCGCCGGCTCAGCCGTGAGCGTCATCGGCCTCGTCGGCTTCATTGGCCTCGTTGTGCCGCACCTCGTTCGCCTGGTTGTCGGCCCGGACCATCGGGTGCTCTTGCCGGCAAGCCTCTTCGGCGGCGCGGCGTTCTTGCTGTTGATGGACCTCGTGCAGCGCGTTGTCGTCGTCGGATGGCTGCGCACGCCGGAGTTGCGCATCGGCGCGATCATGGGCCTCGTCGGCGGCGCCTTCTTCGTCGTGCTGCTGTTGCGCGAACGCCACCGCAACCTGATGAACAGCTAAGGAGCTGTCAGAAACCTACTTCCGAAAGTTGAGCACCTGCGCTCGACTCTGCTTCGTTGTCGTCGGTTGCGCAGCTCGACGGGACTCGTCACGCCTGCGCCGCTCCCCTTCCTTCGCTTGCATAGCCTTCGCTTGTGACGCTCAACGTTCGGAAGGTGATTCCTGTCAGCTCCTAAGTACAGTTCCCCAGAAGAATGTAACCCATTTGCTGCTGCGCGACCGATTCGCTTCCTCGGACTCGACTGCGCTCCTCAATGTGACAAAGGCCACGTCTGCGGTGCTCGCCTTCGCCCTCGTTGCGACTCGGCCTGCTCGCGACGCAACTGGGTCACTTTCTTCTGGGGAGCTGTACTAAGCGGGCACACGCAGGTGGAGCGACGACTTGGGAAAGCCGCGGGCGTCGCGCGAATGTTGGTTCGTTGTCGTTGCCGAGGCGAGCGTAAGGCGTTCGCCCTGTGAGGCGAGCCCCCGTGCTTCCGTGCTTTGCCTCGCGGAGCCGGCGCCCAGCGCTCGCCATTGGCGTCGCGCTTCGCCCGCCGGTCGGCCCGGTTACGGGATTCGACCCACCGGCGACGCCCGTGGGCGTGCCGGCGGTTGCATTCATCGGGGCCATACGGGATGATGCGTGGCGCTTGCTCCCCGCGTTTCCTTCGTTGCGTTCATCAAGCGGATCACTGGTATGAGTGTGGAGACCTACACCGCGGCCAAGGTCAAGGTCGGCTTCTTCAGCATGCTTGCCCTCGCCATCTTCGTCGGCTTCCTGTTCTGGGTATCCGGCGGTCGCGACGCGGGCCTTTTTGCGCCGCCGCGCCAAACAGTGATCGTTCCCTTCGAGGACATCTCCGGGCTGCGACCCAACGCTCCGGTGACCATTGGCGGGCAGCAAGTCGGCAGTGTGGTGCGACGCCAACTCGACGGCACCTTGGTGGTGCTGACCATGGAGATTGACCGACGCATCGACCTGTACGAGAACGCCCGCTTTTCCATTTTCACCCCCTCGCTGTTCAGCGGCGCCGAGGTTGCCCTCGACCCCGGCGGGCCGCGGGAAGAAATGACCGTGGCGGTGGACCTGATGACGCCGGAAGAGACCGTGGTGCATGGCGAGCGCACCCAAGCCATTCGCTTCGACGTCACGCACTCGCGCGGCGAGGTCGGCATGGCGGAGTTGACCGCTCGCAGCGCCGATACGGTAGAGGTGGTCAATGACATCCTCGTCGGCTTTCGCGAAGACCAGGACGTCATGCAACACGAGGTCAACCGCGTCATGGAGCGCACGGCAAGCCTGCTGGAGAAGCTCGACGAGGGGCTCGAGCCGGAGCGGGTCGAGGCGACCGCGGAGAACATCGAGGCGCTGACCGAGCACTTGCGCCTGCTCGTGGAAGAGAACCGTGCCACGCTCAACCAGCTCACCGAGAATCTCAACCAAACCGTCGAAGCAACGAACGAGCAGATTCAGGCGCGCGGCGACGAAGTGGGCGAGCTCGTGCAGACCATGACGCGGTCCATCGAAGAGAGCGTCGCGCCGCTGATCGAGCAGTCGGAACGGCTCACCGCTTCGTTGGAGCGGATCGCCGGCGACAATGAGCCGTTGCTCTACGACACCATGTTGAGCGTTCGCGACGCCGTGACGAACCTCGAGGCGTTCACCGCCCGCATTCGAGCCAATCCGTCGCTGCTGATCTTCGGGACCGGCGACGAGCCACCGGAGCGCACCGCGCCGCGGCCGCGCTTCGACCGCAACCTCCGCGACCGCGGTCGCCAACCCCTCTACGACAAACGAGATCGCTAGCTTAACGAGCCGGCGGCATTGCCACGCGCGCGTCACCCGGACCGCATGTCGTTAGCGGTTCGTCAAGGCTGACGGCCGAGAGCCCGAAAGCGGGGATCGCGGCAGCGCAAATGGTTGAATACGACCCACCGACGAAGTCGGTGGGCTTGGCGCGAATCACCGTCGCCACCATTTCTGGTGGCGCTTTAGGAGCTGCCGGGAGGCACCTTTCGACGGCACCTACTGGGTCGCGTCACGCGGCGGTTGCGACAACTCGATCAACGTGCCGTGCGTGTCTTTGGGGTGCAGAAACATCACCTCGCAGCCGTCGGCGCCCGGTTGCGGCTCCTCGCTCAACGCGCGGAAGCCCAACGTTTGGAGGCGTGCGGCCGCGGCGCGGATGTCCTCGACGGCAAGGCAGATGTGGTGAATGCCGGGGCCGCGCTTGTCGAGAAACTTCGCAATGGGACCTTCTCCCGCGGCCAGCGGCTCGAGCAACTCGAGGTGCGTGTTTCCCGCGTCGAGCTTGAGGATGCGCACGCCCTGCTCGCTCACCTCCTCCAGCGCAAGGCGCTCAAGCCCGAGGCCCTCGGCATAGAGTCGTGCCGCTTCCTCGATGCTCGTCACCGCAATGCCGACATGATCGAGTTTCATCGCCTCCTCCCCTCCTCGTTACTCATCGCCCTCGGCCTCCCCGGGCGGGTCTTCGTCGTCGAGCTCGTCCCCGTGCGGCGTTTCTTCGGTTTCTTGCTCCTCGGGTTCGATCTCTTGCAGTTCCTGAAACCACATCCGCGCCTCGGCACGCTGGTACGGCTCGTATGGATAAAGCACCCGCCACTGCGGCATGGTCTCGAAATAGGTGCGCGTGTCGAGCTCGAGCAGCATCAGAAAGCTTTCGACAACCACCCCTTCTTCGGGGTGCGGATACTCGACGACGACGCGGGCCGCCGGCCGGGGCGGAAACGGTGACTCCTCAAGGAACTCCACGCGAAGCAGGCGGCTCAACCCCACGTCAATGCCGAGTTCTTCTTTGATCCGGCCCCAACCTTGCTGAACCTGCCAGAACGGAAACTCCGCGCGGACGTCCTTCGAGAGGAGGTAGTAAAAAATGCGCTGGCCGTCCGCCTCCTCGGGGCCTTCCATCAGCACCGCCTCGCGCATCATTGTGTAGGCCATCTCCGGCGAGTCGGCCTGCTGGTAGCCGCGCTCGTACTCGAACGGCCCCGGCGGGCAGCACGCCAGCGGCAAGGCGGCAAACAGGAGCGGCAAAGCGAGAATGACGACGCACGGGTGCACCCCGCATACGAAACGAGCGGCAAAACGAGTCAACATCGCAGGCAAGACTCCCGGAAATGTCCGCAACCAACGGCACGCGCGACCGCGCCCCCAAACGATACGTCGCCGCCTCCCCGGCAGCAACCTCAATGCCCGCGCACCGTGATT
>SKZP01000317.1 GCA_007127275.1 Planctomycetota bacterium | reverse complement strand
TTCCGTACATTCCGTTTCCGCGCCCCGTGGCGGCCTCCCGCGGCGCCGCCGTGGCCGCACCTGCTCCGCACTGGCGGTCGCGGTGCTCTTGTGCCCGTTGATGGTCGCGGCTCATCTGGCCCTTCTACCGGCGGAGGCGCAGGCCCAGACGCCATACCAGGCCTATCAGGACCGTATGTCCGACGAGCGCAACCCCGGCGGAGTGCAATTCGAGATGGCGCGCGGCGGCGGCCTGCTGCTCGGCCACAAACGGGGCGGCATGGCGAGCCTGCTTGCCGGCGGCATGAGCGTGTTCACCCTCGAGGCCGAGGCGACCATGCTCTGGCACAACCATGGCGGCCAAGACCACCGGTATCATCAAGTGCGACTGCTCGTCGGTATGACCGCGATCGAGCTGTACGACCTTGCCTCGTGGCGCCTCGAGGTTGGCCTCGTATTCGGCGAGCGCATGCGGGGCGAGCGGGGATATACGGAACTCGGCCTCGGTACGACCGTGTCGCTGCCGTTGTGGTACGGGCCGGACGGCTGGCCCATTCTGCGCGCCGAGTTCCGCTTCGGCGTCTCCCCGCCGAGCAAAGTTTTCGAGGCCTTCCGCCAGGAGAGTTCGTTGAGCGTGTATCCGTTCCTCGGCACGGGGATGCGTTCGCTCGGCCTGCAAGGCGGCTTCTTGTGGGGCCTTGACGACGACGAGCCGTATCACCTGATCTACTTCGGCGTCATCTTCGGCGCGCCGCTCGGTTGAGCATACAACGAAGGGGCGCCTTAAAACGGTAGCCCCCCACGCCTACCGACGCAGTCGGAAAGCTCCCGGGCGGCCAACGCGGAGGCCACGCGTTTTGGCGAGCGGGAGCCCACCGACGAAGCCGGTGGCTTGGGAATCTATGAATCACGGTGATCTTTTCGGGATTCGGGCTACAAACAGCCGTTACAATCGGTGGGTGGTACGTCGCGGGCAAACGCCCACAGGCTTCGCCTGTGGGTCGCATCCTGTTTACGCCCCAGACCCACGGGCGAAGTTCGTGGGCTCGGGGGAGGGGCACGAATCCCGCGGTTCGCTTGCTCGCCCCTTGGGGCAGCTGCACTGGGCGCCTTGTTTAGAGTTTGCGGCGGCGCAGGTCGCGTTCCAGGAAACGGTGCGGGGCGAGCGCGGCGGCAAGGTCGCGCTCCAACGGCCACGGCTCGGGTGCGTCTCGGTCCCCGCCGATCTGCGCGGCGAGCAACTCTGCCGCCAACGGCGCGGCGGCGAGGCCCCGGGAGCCGAGCCCGAGAAGTGCGTGGAGGCCGGCATACACGGGCACCGCCGGTGAGTCGACCTCGGGGCGCCTCCGGCCGTGGCGCAGCGCGGCAAACGTCTCGAGGAACGCGTCGCGCTTCGCAACCGGGCCGACCAACGGCAAATGATCCGGCGTCGTCGCCCGCACCCCGGCACGCCCGGGCAGCGCGGCGAGCTTGTCTTCGTTGCCGTTGCGGTTGCCGTTGTTGTCGACCCTTTCGTTCTCGTCGCGGGTACGGCCGTCGCTTCGGGGGAGCACGTCGGCTTCGCCGAAAAGGCCGGGCAACACTTGATTCACTCGCTCGAGATTCTCGCGGTGCTCCGCGGCTGTGAGTTCCGTTGGCTCGCCCAGCTGTTGCAGGCCCTCCTCGGCGCTTTCGCGCAGGGCCACGTAGGTGGCGCCGAGATGGTGGTGGCCTGCCATGACCGGGGTGACGTAGCGGCCGAAGACCAGCGGACAGGCAAGCTCATGTGACACGGCGCTCGGCGCCACGGCGGTGGTTTGTCCGCGCACGGGACGCAACGGCATCCAGGCCGCTTGCGCAAAACGGCGGGCGGCCGTTGCATTGGCGAGCACGACGTGTGCCGCCTCGGCAACCGCTGCCCCCGAAGCGTCGCGCAGCAGCCAGCGTCCCGCGGACTCGTCGCGTACAAGCGCCGCCACCTCCACCCCGTCGCGCACCTCGGCGTTCGCCACCAGCGCCCGGCAAAGCGACGCCGGCTCCACCCATCCCGCCTCGGCCAGCCACAACGCCGGTGTCTCGCCCAGCGGCACGCGAGCGACGTTCGCGGCTTCGTCCGCGTCGAGCCAGGTGAGGAGTTCCCGTGGCATGCGCAGTTCCTCGCTGATGCGCCGGTAGCGTTCCCGTTCGTGCTCGGAGGTGGCGAGCATCAGCGCGCCGGTGCGCTCGTAGGTGAGTGCATGGCCCTCGGCGCGTAGTCGCTCCAGCGTGTGCCAAGCGAAGCGGTTCGCGGCGAGGTAGAAGCGCAGGGGGAGCGACCACTGCAAGTCAAGTCGCGGCATCAGCAGCCCGGCCACCGCGGCGCCGCCGGCAGCGAAGGCGTCATCCAGACGCCGCCGCTCGAGTACGGTGACGCGAAGCCCACGCCGGGCAAGGGCCTCCGCCGTCGCGCTGCCTGCAATGCCCGCGCCAACGACGGCGACGTCGCACGCCGAGGAGCGGGGAGTGCGAGCCGGCAACGGGGAGGTTGTCGCGGACGTGCTAGACTCGCTGGCCGCGGCGGACTCGGCGGACTCGGCGGCAGCGGCGCTCGCACCCGGCTCTGCAGCAGTGTCCTCGTCCGGCTTTGCTGCCTCCTCGTCGGTCTGCTCGGCGCCCGCATCCGCTTCGCTTCCCGGCGGGGGCGCATCCGCTTTGCTCCCCGGCAGGTAGCCACACAGCATTTCGCGCTTGCGGCCGTGACCGGGTGCCTTCCGCACGGTGAATCCGGCCGCTTGCAAGGTGCGCCGCACTTCCCCGGCGACGGTATACGTTGCGAGTGTCGCCCCCGGTCTCGAGAGACGTTGTAATTCAGCGACCACCTCGGGGCGCCACATGTGCGGATTGCGCGCCGGGGCAAAGCCGTCGAGGTACCACGCATCCACGCCCGCCGGGGGCTCCCACTGCGCGAGCATACGCAGCACCTCGTCATGCAACAGCGTCAGCGAGAGGCGGCCGCACTCGAAGAGCATGCGGTGCATCCCCGGCAACGGCGGCTGCCACGCCGTGCGCAACTGCTCCGCCAACGGCGCAAGCCCCTGAAGTCCGAGCGCCTGATGCGCCGCCTCCAGGTGCGCAAGGGACAACGGGTAGCCCTCGACGGCGACGTACTCCAGGCGTGCCGGCGCCGGCAGTCGCGCCTCCCGCCAGACGTGCCATGTCGCCAGAAAATTCAGTCCCGTGCCAAAGCCCAACTCGCCGATCACGAACGGCCGCTGCCCCGTTCGTACCGCAGCGCTTTGCCGCCACGCCTGGGGCAAGTCGTTGCCGTGAAGGAACACGTGTTGCGCTTCGCCGAGCGGGTCATGCCGCGAGAAGTACGTATCCCCGAAGGCCTGCGAGATCACCGCCCCCGACGCGTCGCACACCGCCTTTGCCGCGGGTAGTGCCGCGTTTCGTCGTCGTTCGTGCTCGAACGGATACGAGTCCACGGTCATGCGCAACCTCGGGGAGAAACCGAACGAGGCGGACGCCGTTGTGTGCGCCCGCCCCGTGGCTGCTTTGCTTCCTGTGTCTTGGCGAGCGCTGGGTTAGCTGCTGGCGCCGAAGTCCACCTGCACCGCTTCGCGCTCTTCGGAGCGAATCTCGAAGTACGCGGCCGGCTGGAAGCCACCCATGCTGGCGACGATGTTGCTGGGGATCACTTCGCGCTTCGTGTTGTACTGGCGCACTTCGTCGTTGTAGTGCTGGCGCGCGAAGGCAATGCGGTTCTCGGTGCTGACCAGTTCTTCCTGCAGCTGCATGAAGTTTTGGTTGGCCTTGAGGTCGGGGTACTGCTCGACGGTGATCTGCATGTTCTTCATCGCGCCCATCAACAGCCCCTCGGCGTTGATCAAGGCACCCATGCCACCGCCTTCGGCACCGCCGCCGCCGCCTCCACCCATGGGGCTCGGCATGCTGCCGCCGGGGGCGCCGCCGCCCGAGCCGACGGGGATGCCGCCGGACTGCTGCACCATGTTGTTCACTTCCTTGAGCGCCTGCATGGCCTGGTTGCGGGCCTCGATCACCTTGGTCAGCGTTTCGTTCTCGTGCGAGGCATACCCCTTGACCGTCTCGACGAGGTTGGGCAGCAAGTCGTACCGGCGCTTGAGCTGCACGTCAATCTGCGCCCAGGCCTCCTTGACGCGGTTGCGAAGCTGGACCAGCTTGTTGTACATGCCGATAAAGGCGAATACAACGACGACGAGCAGCACGACGATCACGATCACCGCGATCAGGCCGCCACTTGCGAGTATGAGCGCAAGATTCAACATGGGACAATCCTCGTCATTGTTGGGGAACCTCCGTGCGCAACGAAAGTCCCATCCTTGTGAAGCTACAAAGCACCGACAAGCGAATCCTATCACCCGCCGGCAACCATGCCAAGCAAACCGGGAAACGAGCCAAAGTTCGTCGGGGTTACGAGGCCACGTGCCGCGGCATGAAAACCCAGTGGAAACCTGCGGCACCTCACGGACAGGTCACCGACCTGGCGTTCAGAAACCAAACGTTTGGGTCGACAACGCAGGATTTTTACCCCACGCCCCATGCGCTTCGCCGGCTTCGTCGGTGGGTCGCATGCGAATCACGGGTCGACCGTCGGGTTACGC
>SKZP01000305.1 GCA_007127275.1 Planctomycetota bacterium | reverse complement strand
GCTTCAGCGCGATCTCGATCGAGTCCGGCAGCCGTGCCCCGAGGTCGGGCTTGATCACCAGCCGGTCGACGACGGCCTCGATGGTATGCGGCTTCGCCGGCTCCTCGAGCTTCGAGAGCTTGTTGACCTCGACGACCTCGCCGTCAATGCGCGCCCGCAGATATCCCTCGCGCTTGATGCGCATCAGCGTGTCGCCGTGCTCCCCCGGCTCCTCCCGCACCAGCGGCGCAAGAATCAGCACCCGCGTGCGCTCCGGGTACGAGGCGACCCGGTCGACCATCTCGTGCACCTCTTGCCGCTCAATCACCGCCTGGCACGTCGGGCAATGCGGCACGCCGACGCGCGCGTACAAGAGCCGCAGGTAGTCGTAAACCTCGGTGATCGTCGCGACGGTGGAGCGCGGGTTCGCTTGGCCAATGCGCTGCTCCACCGCAAGCGTCGGCGGCAACCCCTCGATGACCTCGACATCCGGCTTCGGTAGCTGCTCGAGGAACTGCCGCGCATACGTGCTCAAGCTCTCGACGTACCGGCGCTGGCCTTCCGCATAGAGGGTGTCGAACGCGAGGGTGGACTTGCCGCTGCCAGAGAGGCCGGTGAACAGGATCAGTCGTTCGCGCGGCAGATCAAGCGAGACATTCTTCAGGTTGTGCTGGCGCGCCCCGCGGATGACAATGCTGCGCGTGGCCGCGGCGGTGGTCGGCGCCTCGGCGTCGGGTTTGCGCACACCGGTGTCCGACTTCGTCGTCGCCACGCTCGAGGAGGATGCGTCTGTGCTGGAGCGCCCCTGCTTTTTTCGTCCCATTGCCGCCGCTTCCGTCTCGCGCAGCGCCTGCTCACGAAGTTTGGATACGTAGAATCGGTTCCGCCCCGCTCGGCGTCGTAAACGTTGCCGCATGCCGGGGGCAAAGCTTGAACGCTAGAACGGCGCTCACACAAGCGCAAGGCGAACCGCCGATTTCTTTGTCTTGCCGCATGTGGCAACCGCACACGGTGCAACGCGGGGCATCTCGAAGCGTCGCGCTGCGTACCGCCGTCTCTGTGGTAGAGCCCCGTTCGAAACCATTTCCCATCAAGGGGAAGGAAACGCTAGAGTGCACCAGCCCCCGGAACGGCGCACGTCTCGCCAAACAAGTCGTGCGGTGGAGAGTCCGACCTTCCCAAAGAGTGAACGCCTCCGGTCGAGAGAGCGAGGAAGATAGAGATGAAACGCACCTTTTCCGGTTTTCGCGCAGCAACGCTCGCGCTGGGGCTTGGCACCCTCATGACAATGGGGGCCACTTTGGCCGGCTGCATGCGGGACGACCCCGCACCGGCGGCAGTAGATTCGCAAAGCCGGCAACAACTCGACATCCTGCACCGCCAACTCGAGGCACTTTCCAACGAGCTACGCACCAACAATACGAATACGTCCGACGGAGGTGGCGACGTCTCCGAGTTGATTGCCCGGCTTGCCGTGCTCGAGGACCGAGCCGTGCGAGACGCCGACTTTTTGGCGCTCAAGAACGAGGTGGAAAAGCTCCAGGAAGCCAAGGCAGGGCTCGAGCGCGAGTTTGCCGAGGCGCGCAACGAGCTTCAGCGCCTGAGTGAACTGGAGCGCGACCACGAGCGCCTGGCGGTGAGCCTGCAAGACACTTCGGGCGCACAGCGCAGCGTTGCCGAGCGCGTCGACTCGCAGGCGGAGCGGCTGCGCGAGTTGGAAGCGACGGTGCTCGCCCGCATCAGTGATTATCTGGAGGCGCTCGAATCCGGCCCGCAAGATACGGATCCGCGGTTGCACCGGCGCATTGAGCAATTGGAGGATGAACTCGAAACCGTACTCGCGGAGAACGAGCGGCTCAATGAAGAGCTTGCCGAGAATGAACGCGAGTTGAGCCGTTCGAACTCAACCATTGACCGACTTGTCCAGCGCGTCGAGCGGTTGCAGGAGCAACTCGAAGAAGAAGGGCTCGAGCCGACCACACGTCGCCCGGGCACGGGGGCCGAAGACGAGGAAGATGCCGAGGAGGAAGCCGAGATCCCCGAGGCAGTGCGCGACGGCGCCTACACCGGCCGGGTACGGCTGGTGCGCGAAAACGAAGGAATCTTGTCCTGCATCGTCTCCTTTCCGGTCGGTACGCCGCGTACCGTGGATATGCGCTTCAACGTCTTCAACCAAGACGGCCGCAAGATTGCCAACTTCGTCGTCACCTACGACGCCACCCTCGACGACCTGGAGGGGGAGGAGGTCTGGCTGGGCGGCCGTCTGGAGCCCCTTCAGGGTCGACGCCTCCCGCAGCGCAACGACCGTGTTTCCAACTTGGACTCGTTGCCCGAGACCACCCGCGACACGGACAGCGACGGGCTTCCCATCGACGAAGACGACCTTGACGGTTCGGACTAACCGGTATAGGCGGTTCGTCCGCCGGGCGACGCCCGTGGGGGGTGGCTACGTGTGGTGAACGCCGAGTTCTTGCGCATCCTTTCGCGCCCGTTCCAGAGCGTGGTGATGCGCGGGTCGAGAGGGCGTGTGTGCACCGAAGAGACGTTCGTATTCAGTCGCCTTGGTTGAATGGATGTTCTTCGGGATCTCGCGGGCTGCGGTCGAAGGGTCGCCGGCGTGGCTGGTCCATTCGTTCGTCGTCGACCTCGCTTTCAATCTGTGCCGGTGCGGCGGGTAGTAGCTGTGGCATGAGGCGCGTGCCGGTTAGCGTCACCGACAGTATGACCACCCCGGCAAGGGCCAAGCCGGCGGTGAACCAATATGCGTCGCGCCGCTCCTGCCGGGGCGCGTCCGCCGACGCTTCCTCCGCGGCCTCGGAGCGCTTGTCGTGCTGGCGCCAGTCCTGCAGCGCCGCTTGCACGAACAAGCTGACGACGACCGTGACGAGGAACAGCACCCCGAGGCCGTTCAATGCCTGCGCGTAATCTTCGCCACTGCGGTCCAGCACGACCCCCTGGCCGAGCACGAACAGAAGCAAACCGGCGACCACGCCAAGCAACGCGGCACGCTTGCGACGGGGTCGAGGAGTTGACGTCGGCGTGTGGTGCGCCTCGGAGTTTTGTTGGGGTGGCGGCTGTTCTGCGTCGCTCGACATGATGCCTGCTCGCTGCGTTTTCTTGCGGCTCGTGGTGACAGTTCCGGCCGTCCCACGGGTGACGGGGCCGGCCCTTCACGGAGGATACATTCTCCGCACCGAACCGCGAATCCGCGGTGCTTTCCGCCTTTGCATCCCGTAGACAGGGAATTCTACAAGCCCACGGGCCGCAGCCCGTGGGGTGCGCGTCACCGAGCACAGGAAACTACGGGCCGCAGCCCGTGAGCTTGTCCCCGACTTCCCCGTCTGCGGGATGCACGGCCTTTCCGCCCTACGCAGCGTGGTACTGGGCCGTACCGACGACACTGATATACTTTTCCACCGACGCATACTCGCATGCGGCCCGTCGGTACACGTCCGCCACTGGCACCTCCGGAGGGCCCTCAGGAAGAACGCCTCGCATCACGCACGCTTGACCGACTCGCCCTGTCCTTGAAACGAACATGCGCATTACCTCACCCTCATCTTCCGCCACCGACGCCGTTGTCACCTACTGCACGAATTCTCATGCCGGCGAGTCGCTCCCGCAGATTGAGGCGGCGCTTTGCGACGTCTTTGGTACGGTACAACAGACGCTGGGCAGCAAGAGCCACGGCCACCTCGGTGAGAACGACGGGGAACCGTTCGCGCTCGGACTTTGGCTCTCCGACGCAACCGTCGAGCCGCTCGCCACGAACCGGCGTGAACTTGAGGCGTTGCGCGCGACGCTGAAGCGGTTGAACCTCGTCGTTCCCTCGCTCAATGCGTTTCCGTTCGGCAACTTTCACGCCGACGAAGTCAAGTTCCGCGTCTACGAGCCCGGCTGGTGGGATCCGCGCCGCGCCGACTACACCCTCCGCTGCGCCACCGTACTCGCCGAGCTTGCCGCGGAGATGCCCGAGCACTGGCCGAGCGTGCCGAAGTCCATTAGCACCGTCGGCCTCGGCAACCGCGAAACGACCACCGAAGCGCATCTCGCCGACGCACGCGAACAACTCGGCCGCGTCGCCGGCGAGTTGGCGCGCATCCACGAAGAAACGGGTATTGAAATTGTCCTCGCCCTGGAGCCCGAGCCGCTGACGTACTTGGAAACGACCCCGGAGTCCATCCGCTTCTTCGCCGAGCTGTTCGAGGATCCGGTCGCGGTCGACGCCGCCGGAGATCACAGCTACTTGCCGCGTTACGTTGGCGTTTGCTTCGACGCCTGTCACCAGGCGGTTTTGTGGGAGGATGTTGCCGAGGCCTACCGCGCCTACTGCGAAGCGGGCGTGCGCATTGGCAAAGTGCAGGTAAGTTGCGCCGTCGAGCGGGAGCACACCGTGGATCCGCACGCGGCGCTTGCACGCTTTGCCGAGCCGCGCTTTCTGCACCAGGTTTACGCGCGAGAGACCGACCCCGACGGCGCGCTGTTTGGCGAAAGCGACTTGCCGGATGCGCTTGCGAAGTCGGAGTGGATGCGCGAGTTCGACTGGCGCTGCCACTTTCACGTACCCATCTACCTCGACGAACTAGGCGGGGGGCTGCGCTCCACGCAGTCCTCG
>SKZP01000268.1 GCA_007127275.1 Planctomycetota bacterium | reverse complement strand
GGACCCACGGGCCGCGGCCCGTGGGCTTGAAATTCCGGATGCTCCTTACCCGGCGCTCCTCGTATCCATTCCACGTTTCTTTTGTCCGTGAAACTCGACGCCGACTAGCTGCGGCGGCACGTCGCGCATGGGGTTGTCCGGGTCGACAAGCACGGCAATGGGGCCGTCCGGCGTGAGGCCCGCGGTGCGCTCGGCGCGGTATGTTTGCCGGCTTGCGGGGATCTCCTCGGGCAGGCCTTTGATTTCCTTGTTGGGGTTTGGAAAGCGGTAGCGCACAAGGGTGCTTGCTCCACGGCGGCGAACGTCGGAGACGGTGCCTTGGACGGCCTTGCCGTGGGTCAGCACGCGCAGGACCCGCCGGTGCGCCGCCGGCGCCCGCAGCAGCATAAAGGCGCCGAGCAGCGCAAGTCCCAGCGCAATGTATGCGACCAACGGCGGCAGCGGGCTAACGGTTTCGCCGGCCATGCGGTTGAAGCGCGGGTTGAAGGAGAGGTACTCCACAGTCAGCGACTCTTCCGCATGCACCCTCGCTCGGCCGCGCGGGCTGCGCACCACCGTCACGCCGGTGCGCGGCTCCGCCTCGTCCGGTACCTGGAAACGAAAGCGCACTTCGAGGTGCGCATCGCCGCGTGGCGAAACCACGTCGAGCGACTCCACCGCAAGGATCTCGCCCGGGGTGGTCGTGGCGAACAACTCAAGCGCCAAGTCGTCGAGCACGCGAATGTCGAAGGCAAGGTGGCCGACGAACAGGAAGCCGAGCGAAACCACCAGCAAAAACAGGCCGGCGAGCATGCGCGTCGGCACCGTGCTGAAGTAACCGGGCTTCGCGACCAGTTCGCGCGGCGGCCGAGGCAGGTCCGCTACATGGACCGGCTCAACCCCGTGCCCGTCGCCATCTTCGCCGTGGCCAAACGTGGTGTGTGGCTCGTCGCTCATGACAAGGCTTCCAATTCGGCACGTTCGCTCAACAGCGCAGCACGTCTACCCACGACCCACCACTAAAACCGGAAGCTCAACTCAAGGATGCCGCTGCCGAACAAGTCGTTGTCGTCGCCGGGCCGTTGGCTGTCTACCGTCCAGGCGAGCGTGCCTTGCAGGCGCAACACGAGGCCGTCGGCGGCGACCCAAACGAACGCGGCGCGCGCCCCGGTGGAGCCGACAATGCCGCCGCCGAAGAGGTTGCCCGCGTCCGGGTCCGTCCAGTCCGTGACCCAGGCGTCGCGCTGCACCCAGTACCAGGCCGCCTCCGCGCCGACGTCGCCGACGCGTTCCCGCTCCCCGAAGTTCGCCCCGACGAGCACGCCGATATTATCCCCCGCCGCGGCAAAGTTCCACACCACGTGCGCCCAGCCGCGCACAAAGGCAAGCTCCGCCTGCACGGCCGCTTCCAGCGCGTACAGCTCGGTATTACTCGCCTCAAGATTCGTGGCCACGTCGCGAGCGCGCGGCACGCCCCAGAAGCCGGCGGTGATCCACAGCCGCTCCAGCAAGAGACTCGCCGTGCCGGCAAAGCCGTAGGTGTCCGCCTCGGTCGGCATCTCGTCGAGGATGAAGCCGAACGCGTTGAGGTACATGCCGGAGGCGACGCGACCTTGCTCGGTCGTCTCGAAGAGGGTGCCGCGGGCGTGGGCGCCGGTGAGCGCGACGTCCGGGTCGAAGGTCAGCATGGAGCGAAAGCTGTAGCGCGTCGGAAACGGGTGGCGGCCCAGCGTAAAGGCGAACGCGTCGTCGGCGACGTGCACCGTCCCCCAGGCTTGTCGGACGAAGAACGGGTTCGGCGTGAAGTCGTCGCCGAGCGTCGCGGCGGCGTCGCGGCGGGTCGGTCCGGTCCCGAGGAGGATGCCGAAGCGCATGGGGTCGAACTCGCCGACGAGGCCGAGTTGCACGCGCAACTGCCACTCGAGGCGGTCAATGCCGTAGCCGGGGATGACATTGCTGTTGCCCGCTTCAGTAATGCGGTAGCGGGAGATCGCCGCGACTTCGCCATGCATGCGGAGACGCCGGTACCACGGCAACTCGGCGCGCGGGGAGGCGGGCTCGAACGGTTCGAGGACTTCCCGGTCCAGCGGGTCGCCGGAGCGCCAACCGGTCATACGATCGCCGGTACGCGGCGGCACGGCGTCGCCGAGCAATGCTTCGATCCGCCGTGCCAAGCGTGTGCGCGGCTCCTCGGCATCCTGCTCTTCGGGCTGAGCTTCGTCGTTGTCGTTCTCATCGAGCGGTACTTCTTCGGCGCCGGTTTCTTCCTGCGGCGGCGCGTCTTCCACCGCGTCCTGTGCGCGCGCCCCGGTTGCGAATGCGCCGCCCAATACAAGCCACAAGATCGCTGCGAACGAAAGGAGCGAAGCAGGAGTGCGCAAATACATGGGAACTCCGAGGAAGAGTGACCGGAAGGGAACGAGGGATCCGGAGAATAGCAACTCGCCTCGCTCCGTCGAGAGTCACCACCCATTTCGTCCCTGGAACGCGTGCAAAACGAGTAAAGCAGCGTGCGGCGAGCGGGGGACGAGAGTCCCCCGAGTCGAACCCCGCGAGTTCGCCTCGCAGGACTCGCGCCCGGCGCTCGCCATTCTTGATGTAGATGGCACCTACGGGAGCTTGTTGCGCCAAGCTTCGGTGATGTCGGCGAGACTCTCTAACGTGGCGCGGCGCGGATTGAAGCGGGAGCGAAAGCTCGGCTCGAGCAAGTGACGCAGCGCCCGGTGAAAGTCGCGGAAGAGGTTTTGCGCCGCATCCACTTCCTCTGCGTCGACGTACCGCTGCATCGCCTCGACAATGTACACGGCGTTCGCTTCGTCGCCGAGCACGGCAAGCACCGTCGCCCAGGCGGCCTTGCCCTCTACCGCGGTTCCCGGCGGGCGCCGCAACACCTCGTGGGCGTATCCGACAATGGCTTCGTGGCGCACGCCGCTTTCGCGCACGATCAGGCCGAGCCACATGCGCGCATTCATCGAAACCAACAGCGTCTCGTGCTCGATCACTTGCACAAGCCAGTCGATGATACGAACGAGGTCCTCCTCCGCCACCATATCCAGCGAGCCCTCGGCCAGCGGCAGCGCCAAGTGCGTCTCCGAATGCCGATCATACGTGCAGTTCAGCCTCATCAGCCCGACCCACGTTTCGTGCGCATGTTGCGGCAACGTGACATGTGCCGAGGCCAGCCGCATTCGCTCCGCGGAAAGCGCCGCGGCGCGCCACATGTCCTCGCGCGGCCATTGCCAGCGCGAAACACTCTGCAACAACCCCCCCATCACCGACAGCAGGTCAATGGTACCGGCAACGTCTTCGCGCAACTCGATCGCTTCCATCAGCGGCTCGAACAACGACGCCGCAATCTCTTGATTCGGAAACTCCTGCAACAATCGGAGGTACAGCACGAACGCATCGCGCGCTTCCGGCATTGCCGCAATGGCCGCGTCGAGGTGACGCTGCGCAAGCGGCCAATCCAGTCGCCGTTCCTCGTCCCCTCCCTCAAGCGCCACCGTTGAAAGCTCGAGATGGCTACGTGAACGAATCTTGCGGATACGCTGCACGGTGCGATGGGTGTGCGCCTCCTCCGAGGCTTCGAGACGGTCGAGTTCCTCGAGCACCGACCCGAGAACCGCCTGCGCCTCGTCGACGTCATCTTTGGACATGGCGAGTTGCCCGAGCATCATCCGCGCGTAGGCGTCGGAGAGAGGCGGCAGCGTCCCGTCCTCGTGCAACTCGCGCAACTCGTCGGTGTGCCCCGTATTCCCGAGCACACTCAACTCGCCGAAGACCTCCTCGCGCGGTGCGGCCCGCTCGATCGCGGCGAGAGCGGCGTCGCGCGCATCAGTGCGCCGGTTGCGACGCATATACCACTCCGCTTTGACCCGCCAGGCAAGCGCGAAGCGCGGACGCATCTCGATGATGGCTTCGAGTTGTTCCAGCACACGTTCCTCGTCGGCGTGCATGTCGCGGTGCACAAGCGCAAGCCGCGCCCATACGTTCTCCGGATGCGCCTCGGCAATCTCCGCCACCTCGGCGAGCACCTCGACGGTCTCCGGCATCTCCGCCCCCTTCTCGCGCACGAGGTACCACGCCCACAAAATGGTCACCGCGACGTCGTTCGGCTGTGCCTTGCGTTGCGTGGCCAGCGCTTCCCCAATCCGCTCCCACGGCTCTCCGCCCACCCACTCGTCGAGGGCGAAGATGCGCTCGGCAAGGAAGTCATGCAACGACTCCGCATCAGCCGGTGCGGCAATCTCCTCGAAGCGCTCCAAGAGCTCGTCCGGTGCATCCGGCGGCAGCACCGCCTGCGGCCGGTCGCGCTCCGCGTCGTCGGAGCCGTTCGCCGGCTTCGTCGGCTGCGGCGTGGTTGCCTCGCCGTTCGAGTGTGTGCTCGTGTCGCCGGTGTCAGTGCCGGTGTTGGTGTCGGTGTCAGTGCCGGTGTCGTTATGGTCGCTGTCCGCGGGCTCCGTCGGCTCCGTGCGCTCGGCGTCATTCTCGCTCTCGCCGCTGTCCTGTGCGTTCGTGTCGTCGTGCGGGATGTCCGCGTCATTCGTGGTGTCCCGCTCGTCGTGGACGTCATCCGGACTCTCCTCGGAACCCGGCGCGGGGGCGTCCTCTTCGTTGTCCTCCTCGCTCGCTACGGCGTC
>SKZP01000693.1 GCA_007127275.1 Planctomycetota bacterium | reverse complement strand
GTCGCGCACCGAGCCGGTCGCCGCGCGCTTCGAGTCCGAGTTGGATCAGAGCCGGCTCTCCGGAAACCTCCGCCGCGTGTTGAACGTCTCCGAGCACGAGCGGCTCCTTGCGGTGTTGCCGGTGCCCGACGAGGGGCCGAGCCTTGAGCAGCGCGACTTCGACTCGCTCGCCGCCGCCTTCGCCGACCCCGAGGAAGGAAAACGAATTGCCGCCGACCTGCAGGCGCGGGTGCAGGATCTCGACACCGTTTATGTCGCGATGCTCGGCGACGTCTTGGCCCTTGCCACCGAGGAGCAGTTGATGCGCGACATCCACCACCTCGGTCAGCAGCGCGGCAACAGCGGCGAAAGCCTCTGGGAATCCGAGCGCTTACGCGCCGCCTACGAAGCCGCGGTGACCGACGCTGGCCGCGACCCCGTCGCAGAGGCCTTGATGCGCGTCTACGTCGACGCGGACCGGATCGACGCCATCCTGCCGTTCCGGCGTGCCCTGGATCCGCAAACCTACTTCGACTTGATCGAGGCGACGGCGCGGATGTCGCACACCGTCCGCGCCTCGGTGCTCGACCCGGAAAGTCTTCACGCGGCACTCTTTCTCCTCAACGCGAGAAACGACTCGTTTGCCGGCCCCATGATCCTCAGCGACGCCTACCTCGTGCACGAGCAAGACTCGGTCGACGAGTTGCTCGTCGGCTCGCTCCACGAGCCGCGCCAGCGGGCTCGCGTCCCCGACTTCATGCCGCGGGACGCCTTTGCGTATGTCGGCCTGTCGCGTGACCTCAACAAGTTGCGCGAAGAGATTGAGAACCGCGTCGTCGGCGAAACCAGCGAACTGCTCGAGTACGTGCGCATGTTGCTGGGCACCGACCGCTTCGGCGGAGAACTCGGTGCGATGTTCGTGAATCACCCGCTCGACGACTTCGAGCCCAACGACGGTCACATTCCCTTGTTCGTCGTCGCACTGGAGCTTGCCGAGCGCCACCGCGAACTTGTCGCCGACGACCCGATCAACCTCGCCGGCGACCTGCTCGGCTCCATGGTGCCCGAGGACAAGCAGGACGAGATTCAACAAGAAAACTTTGCGCGGCTCACCTATCGCGGTCATCCGGTCGTCTATCTGTTTCGACCCGACGACCCCAACGCCCCCGTCGGGCCGCAAAACAACAGGGCGCCGAGTACCTTCGGACTCGACGTCAATCTCGGCCCGGCCGCCGATCCGGCGTATGCGATCGTTGACGGCTTCGTACTGATCTCCGCCAATCTCAGCTTGCTGTACCGTGCCATTGACGCGGCACACGACGGTTCCCGCGTGCGCCGCAGCCGCGACCTTGGTCGAGCAGCCGCCAGTTTCGTGGACCGTGAATCGGTACTCGAGGGCGTCGTGGACATGCGGGATCTGCAACACGCCCAGTACCGCACGCCCTACGAAATGCGTCTGCTCACCTTCAAGGGGGAGAGTGGGATGTATCGGCTCGACGAGTCGCGCTACGCGGCGCAGTACCGCGAGATGAGAACCTTGGTCGAAAACACCATCCGCCTCGAGACGCACGACCGGGAGGCCTACCTCAACGCCACGCGCGAGGCGGAGCTTTTCCGCCACCCTGAAAGTGCGGTGCGCGCCGGCCATCTAACGGAACGCTTGCTCGGGCAACTCGACAATTTCTTCGCGCAACGGAGTCTCCCGTTTTTCTTGTTGCCTCGCTTCCGCAAAGTTGAAGAGGCCATGGAACAGGCCATGCGAGAAGCGCCGGAGAACCCTGCGAAACAGGAAGAGCTGTTCGCTCAGCGGCTGCGTGCCATTTTGCTCGACCTCCTGGACGACCACGAAGTGCAGCGCATGGCGCTGGGCAGTACCACGCAAGAAGCGGTGGCAGACCGGGCCGACGCGCGCGCCGGGGAGCACTCCCCGGAGAATGCCAGGGCCTGGATGGAAGCGTATGTGGAGTTCGAAATAGAGGAACTCGGACGACGCAAAGCGGATTGGCAGGCCGAGCTGCATCAAGAGTTGCAGAGGCGCAACGAATGGGTAGCCGAGGCGGGGCGTCCCCTAGTACCTTGGGTGGCCATGCAGCTCACCGCGTCCGCCTCGCCCCAGCGCGCCGGGGGAGCCGTTTCCCACCTCCGCCTGATCCTCTGCCTCGGCGACGGCGAACGCCGCTAGGCGGAAATGACCCGCGAGTTTGCATTCATTCGCGTTCGGGCTGTGCGCGGGATGCGCCCGTGTGCTGACAAGCACGCACGAACGACTCACCTTGTGCCTCACTCAAGGAGCGACAACGACCATGCACTACCGGCGACTCGGACACAGCGGCCTACACGTTTCGGCCATTTCGCTCGGTTCCTGGCTGACTTACGGCTCGCGCGTCGAACTGGAGACGGCGCGCCAGTGCGTGCGCGAAGCCGTCGAGGCGGGGGTCAACCTGATTGACACCGCCGACATCTACGCACGCGGCGCGGCCGAAGAAGCACTCGGTGAAATCCTTCCGGAGTACAAGCGCTCCGACCTCGTCCTCGCCTCGAAGGCCTTTTGGCCCATGAGCGAGAACGTCAACGACCGCGGCCTGTCTCGCAAGCACTTGCACGAGAGCATCCACAACTCGCTCAAGCGGCTCAAGACCGACTACCTCGACCTTTACCAATGCCACCGCCACGACCCGAACACGCCGATCCGCGAGGTCGTCGAGGCCATGATTGACCTCGTGCGCCGCGGGGACATCTTGTACTGGGGCGTGAGCTGCTGGAGTGCCGCGCAGATTGTCGAGGCCTGCTTCCTCGCGGACAAGCTCGGCGGGCCGCGGCCCATTTCCAACCAGCCGCACTACTCGGCACTCTACCGCAAGATTGAAGCGGAAATCCTGCCGACCAGCGAGCGCTTCGGCCTCGGCCAGATTGTTTGGAGCCCGCTCGAAGGCGGCGTGCTCACCGGCAAGTACCGCGGCGGCAACGTCCCGCCCGGCACCCGCGGCGCCGACGAAAAGACTGGTCGCTTCATTGAGCGCTGGCTCAACGAGGAGACGCTCGCCAAGGTCGAAGCGCTCGGCACGCTCGCCGACGAAGTGGGCTGCAAGCTAAGCCAATTGGCGCTCGCCTGGACGCTTCGCCAGCCGGGGATCTCCAGTGCCATCATGGGAGCGAGTCGCCCCGAGCAAGTGCGAGAAAACGTCGCCGCCGCCGAGATCAAGCTAAGCGCCGAGCAGTTGGAGTATATGGAGAAGATCCTGGACAACCGCCCCGAGCCGGTCACCGGCGAGTAGGCCGCGAGGTTTCGGTTGTCGCGCGCGGAGGGCGCGAAAGCTTGCATGCCGTAACGTCTAGAGGAAAGAGGCGAACGCAAGGCGCAAGCCCCAATTCCGTCAACAGCAAACCGCCCGCGCATTGAGGTCCGCAATTTCAAGCCCACGGGCCGCGGCCCGTGGGGTCCACGCGTTGACGGATTCGACCCACGGGCCGCGCCCCGTGGGCGTTTCCGGAATCCAAACGGCTAGCGGTTTAGGGTGCAACGAAAGTCGCCCCCCCTACGGGGCGTAGCCGTATTCCCTTGCCGATGCAGGGGCAGTAGAGTAGTAGGCGACACCATTGAGTCGCACCACCGCGTACCCGCCTCCCGCCGGTTGACCGCCACGATTATGCTACACCGCAAGCGCACCAAGATTGTCGCCACCGTCGGCCCGGCCACGAGTACTGAGACGCGCATCCGTGACATCGCCGAGGCCGGCGTGAACGTGTTCCGGCTCAACTTCAGCCACGGTACCCATGCCGATCACATGGCGGTCTACACGACCATCCGCAAGGTCGCCACGGAGATGGGTACGCCGCTTGCGGTGCTGCAGGATCTGCAGGGTCCGAAGATTCGCGTGGGGCGTTTTGCCGAGGGGCCGATCCAGCTCGAGCCGGGCATGCCGTTCGTGCTCACCGCCGCCGAGGTAACGGGCACCGCCGAACGCGTCAGCGTCAGCTACAAGGATTTGCCGCGTGACGTGCGCCCCGGTATGGCGCTGTTGCTCGACGACGGCCACTTGCGGCTGCGGGTCGAGCGCGTCGAGGGAGAGGAGATTCACACCGTCGTCGAAATCGGCGGTGCGCTCTCGAACAACAAGGGCATCAATATCCCCGGCGCGGACCTCTCCATTCCCGCGGTCACCGAGAAGGATCTCGCGGACCTGCGCTTCGGCCTCGAGATGGGCGTGGACTGGGTGGCGATCAGCTTCGTGCGCACCCGCGAGGACGTCGACATGGCGCGCAAGGAACTTGTCAAGCACAACAGCGGCGCGCGGCTGATGGCGAAGATTGAAAAGCCGAGTGCCGTGGAGCGCTTTGACGACATCCTGGCCGGGGCCGACGGCATCATGGTCGCCCGCGGCGACTTGGGCGTGGAGATGATGCCCGAGCAGGTGCCGGTCGCGCAAAAGCGCATGATCATCAAGACGTTGCGGGCCGGAAAGCCTGTGATTACCGCGACGCAAATGCTCGACTCGATGATCAACCGCTCGCGACCGACGCGGGCCGAGGTCAGCGACGTTGCCAATGCCATCTTCGACGGCACCGATGCGGTGATGCTCTCCGCGGAGACGAGCACGGGGACGTATCCGGTCGAGGCGGTGACCATGATGACGCGCATTG
>SKZP01000205.1 GCA_007127275.1 Planctomycetota bacterium | reverse complement strand
GGCCGCAACGGCGAGGAGTGGGGCTACAGTCTCCCAATCCATTGCGGTTGTCCTCCCCCCGATGGCTGCTTGCCGTTGCGCCGGCTCGTTGCCAAGCTGCGATCCGACAAGCGGTTGTGACCCTTGCGGTCGACGTGGCACAGTCTCCACGTTCGCCCGAAAGGGGGTCGCGAACGAGTCGAAACCGCGCACCGCCTGCCGACCGCATCAACGACCCGCAGACGTACCGTGCCGAGCAACGACCCTCTCGCGCATCGCCTCGTCAGGTGCCGTTGGTGGATGCGGCCGGCCGTGCAACGCGGCGAACAGACTGATGCTGTCACCCCCGCACGTCCGTCCCTTCATCCGTCATAGGCAGTGCCTGTCGAGCCGATCACTGAGCGCAGGCCGGAAATGCACTACGCCAGCAAACCGAGAATAGAATGGCGCTGTAGCCGCGTCAACCAGGGTTCGCGCAACAGCAGTATGTCAAATCAACGCGGCGCCGGCACCAATGTTTCTGCCTCCCGAAGTAGGCGGTTGTACATGGGTCTTGTCGCGACCTTCGCTCAACGCCGCCACGCCCACCGAAGAAGTTGGTGGGTGTGGACTAGTGACAAAGGCGTCGGTTACGTTGCGGCGTCCTGGTTCTTGTCCTTGTCGTCCCCGTTCTCGTTTTCCTTGCTGCCCTCCTTCTTCCAGAGCGCGCGCAGTCGTGGCCAGATCAGGCGGTCCAGGCTGAAGCGTCCGCCGCCGGCAACGGCAATCACGAGAAAGCCGAAAAGGAAAAGCAGGGCGAGTTCGCTGAAGCCGGAACTCATCGGCAGGGCCGTCCGTCCAATGGCCTCATCGCGGTCGTCTTCCGTTTCCGCCTCCTCGACCGCCTCCAGGTTTGCCTGAAGGCCGCGGGCGACGCGGTTGGACCCCTCCGCCTCTTCCTGCAACAGTTGTTTGCCTTCCTCGTTGAGGTGTTCGTAGGCGGTGATACTGGAGAGCCGCTCCGGTCGCACCGGGTCGTCCCCGTGCGCCACAGTGGCAGCGACGAGCATGCCGATCACCAAGGGAATGGCGAAGATCCGCGTACCCAGCCCGAGAATGACGAACACGGAAGCGACCCCTTCGGCCAGCGCAATGAGCACGAATTCGAACGCACCGCCCAAGCCGATTTGACCGGGACCGCTCCAGGGGATGGTGCCGCTGAGCAGCGCGCCCATTTTGCCGGAGCCGTGAAAGAGGAGCATCAGCCCCCCGAAGAAAACGCGCTGCATGAGCAGAGCGACGTCGACGAATATGGCGTTCATGGAATGTCCTTTTCGCTGTGTTGGGAGTCTTCGCCACCATTTTCTTGTTTGCACAAGCATTGCCGGACCCAGCGTAGTACGTAGTGTAGGTGCCGTCAAGCGTCGCGTTCACCAGCCGTGCATCCTGCAATTGGGGAAACGCATTGCTTGCAACCCACGGGCGTCGCTCGTGGGGTGCACCCGGTTTCGAAGTTCGAGCCCGACGTGCCTCGTAGGGCGTGGATTCTCCGTGTACGGGCACCCGCGCCTCGCCCGGGACTTGGCACGCGGGAGCGAGGTTTCTACTGTGCAAACAAGTTTCGGTTTGCCCTTACCCTTGCACTTCCGTCCCCGAGTCATTGTGAGTCACGCGTCCACTGCCCCAGCAACCGACACAACCACTTCCGACCCGTCGGCCTCCCCGGCAAGCGACGACTCGCCAGCGCCGCTGGTCACGGAAACGGAGCGGCCGATGGGGCGGCTGTTTCGCTACCTCGGCTCCTACAAGCGTTGGCTCTACTTCTCCGTCGGCTCGAGTGTCGCGAACAAGGTGCTCGACTTGATGCCGCCGTTGCTCGTCGCCTGGGCCGTCGACGTCGTCAGCCGCAATCCGCCGGCGTGGCTCGTCTCGTTGCTCGGCACCGACGAACTCTGGCCGCTGGCGGTGTTCATTGCCGTGCTTGCGGTGGTTGTCTTCGCCTTCGAGTCCGTCTTCGAGTGGATGTTTCAGTACGGCTACATGGGCCTTGCCCAGCGCGTCCAGCACGACCTGCGCCTCGACGCCTACGGCGCTATCCAAAACCGCGAAATGGCCTTCTTCGAGGAGCACCGCACGGGCGAGACCATGGCCATGCTCAACGACGACGTCAACCAACTCGAGCGCTTCCTCAACACGGGGCTCAACGACCTTGTGCAACTCGGCACCCTGTTTCTGTTCGCCGGCTTCGTGCTGTTCACGACGTCGTGGCAACTCGCGCTCGTCGGCCTCGCACCGTTGCCGCTGATTGTGCTCGGCAGCCTCTGGTACACGCGCCTGATCTCGCCGCGCTACCGGCGGGTGCGCCAAACGGTCGGCGAGCTTTCCTCGCGCTTGGAGAACAACCTCGGTGGGATGCCGGTGATCAAGGCGTTCACGGCGGAGCCGTATGAGATGGAACGCGTGCGCCAGGCCTCGGCCGCCTACCGCGACGCAAACGTGCACGCCATCAAACTCAGCGCCGCGTACGTGCCGCTGATCCGCACGGGGATTGCGCTCGGCTTCGCCGGGGTGCTGTTCGCGGGCGCGTATTGGGTGATTCACGGCGAGCAGCACGGGATTACCGTCGGCTTGCTCGTGCTCTTCGCCATGATGATTCAGCGGCTGCTCTGGCCCATGACGCGGCTGGGCAACACGCTCAACGAGTACGAGCGGGCCAAGGCCGCCGCGCGCCGCACCTTCGGGCTCCTGGATACGCCGCCGGAGCTGAGTGACCCCGAGCAGCCGCAGTCCTTCGCCCCCTCGCCAGCAGGCCAGACGAGCACGGGTGCCACACGCGCCCAGGGTCGCGTCAGCTTCGACGGCGTCGAGTTCCGCTACCGCCGCGGGGTCCCCGTGCTGCGCGGCCTCACCTTCGAGGTCGCCCCCGGAGAGATGGTTGGCATTGCCGGGCCCACCGGCGCGGGCAAGTCGACGCTGATCAAGCTGTTGCTTCGCTACTACGACGTCACCGGCGGCGCGGTGCGCATTGACGGCCTCGACGTGCGCGACCTCAGTGTCACCGAATTGCGCCGCCAGCTTGCGCTCGTCAGCCAGGACGTCTACCTCTTCCACGGCAGCATTGCCGAGAACATTGCCTACGGCCGCGAAGAAAGCGAAGCGGAGATTGTACGCGCCGCAAAGCTCGCCCAGTTGCACGGCTTCGTGCAGTCACTGCCGCAGGGCTACGACACCATTGTCGGCGAGCGAGGCATCAAACTCAGTGGCGGCCAGCGCCAACGCTTGAGCATTGCCCGCGCCATCTTGAAGGACGCGCCGATCCTCGTGCTCGACGAAGCCACCAGCAGCGTCGACACCGAAACCGAGCGAGAGATCCAACAAAACCTCGACCGCCTTGCCGAGGGGCGCACCGCCGTGGTGATTGCGCACCGCCTCTCCACCATTCGTGGCGCCGACCGCATCCTCGTGATGAGCGAGGGCCACGTAGTGGAAGAGGGCCACCACGACGACCTGCTCGCCCGCGGCGGCACCTACGCCGATCTCTGGCGTATTCAATCCGGCGAGGGCGCCCGAGCGTAGCCCATGGCGGCCGCCCGCAAGTCGTGACGTTTTCGGTGATTCTCACGTCCACCGACGAAGTCGGTGAGCGTGCGCTTCTCGTCGCGAACGTTACGGGAGGCGACGCAGCACGTCTTCCCACGGGCGGCGGCGCGGCTCGGGAATCTCTTTGGGATAGCCGATCTTGAGGAAGGCGACGATCTCTTCGGCGGCGGCGTCGATGCCCAGGATTTCGTAGGTTCGCGGGTCGCGGGTCACCTCGCCGGTGCCCCATTGCATGCCGACTCCTTCGGCCCACAGTGCAAGGGAAACGTTCTGCACGCCGGTGGCGACGGCCGCGTAGTCCTCGCGTTCGCGCGACATGTCGCCCGGGGTACGCACCATGGAGACGACGACCAGGGCCCCGAGTTGGCGCAGCTTCTCGCCGGCTTTCTCCGCCTTTTCGCGCACCTTCTCGAGCTTCTCGAGCGACTTTTCTTTTTCCTTCGACTTCTGCAGCTTCAACTCGACGAGCACTTGCGCCATGCGCTCGCGGGTCTGCGCTCCGACGACGGTGAAGCGCCACGGCTCGGTCAGCTTGTGGTTCTGGCCCCAGCGGCCGGCTTCGAGGCAGTGCTCGAGCAGTTCCGCCGAAACCTCCTTCGACGGGTGGAAGTCATAAATGGTGCGCCGAGTGTGGATGGCCTGCATAACATCCATGATTCGTCCCTCTTCGTCGCCATGTTCCGTTGTCGTCGAACGTTCGTGCACGCGAGTCCGCCACGCACTACGAACGACCCCACCACGCTATCTATCAAATCCGCCGGCGCCACCGCAGGGGCGCGTATGTATCGACGCCATGAGGGCAAGCGGCTGTTGTTGGGCCACAACGTGTGGCCGCGGGGCATCACCGAGCGCGCCCCGCGTAGCCGAACCTCCGTCCACGGGCTGCGGACCTGCTGGTGCGGCAGCTCTGACAGACATGATTTGACATTCCCTACCACCCAGCCGGGCGGTAAAATCCCCCTCGTACCCTTTCTCCGCGCTTCGCCGGCGTGTGTGCAGACGTCCGTCCCACTCTTCATTTCCCCGGTCGGCAGCGATGGCAGCGATGGCCAAGCGGTTCGC
>SKZP01000502.1 GCA_007127275.1 Planctomycetota bacterium | reverse complement strand
CGCGGGACCGTTCGACCGTGGATCTCCCTCGGCGGGCACGGAGGCCCGCCCGGCTCGTGGCCCGTGGCTGGCGACCCGTTGCGCACGGACTCGCGCATTGCGTTGCAGCAATTGTAAACGTCGGGGGTGTCCTGGTCGACGGTTTGCTAGAGCGTCGCTCGCCGTTTGCCAAACGGGTGCGGCGACGGAGTTCCGTACCGGTCACAAGCCCCCCCGCCAGCGTCGACAAGCCAGCGAAAAGAGGCACCTGCGGCGTAGGTTGCGCGACAAGTATACAGCGTTGCCCTTACGTCGGTGACCACCCCTCGTAAGTAAAAAAGCTTCATGTTCGTCCCATGCGTAACAACGCATGCAGGATTCGTCGGCGAGGCACCCGTGTGCTACACGACTGCGCGTCGTCGCCTCCGCCATGGGATGGATATTCGCGCGCGGAGGCCGGCCCAATGTTCGGGGCCCGACGAACGTTGCTACTGCAAGAAGAGCCGGCGACGAACCGGTGTAAAGAGGCAGGGTTGCGGCAGGGGGAGATTTGGGGTATCAAACAGCAAGTTTGAACTCCCACAATCTGCCCGTGAAGCGGTGCGGCTAGCGCTGTGCCGCCGCCTGACGTGGCTGAGTTCGCCGAACCATGCAGCGTGACGAGCGTTGCACGTGTGCTTGCCCCGTGCCCGTTCAACGTCGGCCAGTGTGCCGGGTTCGGATCGACGTCGTCTGGGGCGAACGGGGGGCGAACCGGCCGGGGCTCTGCCACTGGGTTGCGCTCATCACTCTATCCGCCTTAAGCCAATGCCGAGGAGACGCTCAGTCGTATGGGCATCCCGAACACGACGATCAATCAGTGGCTGATCCACATGATGCCCGGCTTGAGCGAGCCGGTGAAGGAGAAGCTCAAGGCGATTCCCGGCAACGTCACCAAGCGCGGTCCGGTGGTCGACGTTCCCGAGCATTTGCGCGAAAAGTTGCCGGCGGAGTACGACAACAAGATCCCCAACGCTTTCATCGCGTTCGACTTGAAACTCCCGGTGCAAATCCCCGGTGATGGCGTCGAGGAGTTTTTGACGCCGACCTTTGGTGAGCTTGCCGAGAATGCACTGCGGGAGTTCATTGAAAACGAAAAGGTATTGCGTAGCGAGGGGCATCCGCCGGGTTCGAAGGAGTTTGTCGTCAACGTTAACGCCTGGCTCAAGGAGCCGCCGGAGGTGCCGGTGCCGATGTATGCCATCCAGCTGCTCGACAACGGCCGCGGCATGCCCAAGGATTTGGTCAGCTACATTTTGAAGCACATCGAATCGCAACGTGGCAAGCCGTATCAGTTGCCGCTCAATTACCGGGTCGAGGAGACGGGGAACCTGATCGGCGGATACGGCATTGTGATGGCCGTCAACTACGTGTTGCGCCTCAAGGGAGCTTTCAGCGTACGAGCCATCGAGGGGCGCGGCACGAAGATTCGCATGGACCTTCCGGTCGAGGCCTTCGGCAACATTCGCCAGTACATTCCCGCATGACAGCACCGGGGTTGTCGTGCATGTGTTCGGGGTCACGGTGTCGGCGCAAAAGCGACACCATTCAGATAGGAGCATTAAACCATGTCCGACCCATCCCAACCGCAGAGCGGGGCCGCGGAAGCTCCCGCGCCAGAACAGCAGGATGCCGGCCAAGAAAACGGCGCAGGTGAACAACGCGCCGTGGCGCCGCGTCCGCGGGCACGCCGAAGTGCGGCTGCCAGTGCCTCGCAGGGGCCGTGGAAGCCGCTGTCCATTGGCCTCGGTGCGCTGAGCCTCGTGCTCCTCGGTGTGATTGTGTTTTCGCCGTCGCCGTTTAACGTTCGGGTACCCTCGCCGGATCATTCGTCGCCGGAAAGCATCGCCAAGTCCTGGGCGGCGGCGCAACAAAGCGTTGCGAACTCGAGTTACAGTTACGTCCCGGACATGTTGGAGGCGCAGATGGTGGCAGAACAAAAGCTTGCCGCCTTTTTTGCCGAAGACAACGACGAGGAATTGGAGGACATGGAGGAACGGCTTGCGTTCGTGCGGAGCAATCTGCGTGAGCTTCGAGACGTCTCCGAGCCCCAAGTAACCGACAAGGAAGATCGCGACGACGGAAAGGTCGTTGTCGAGGTGAAGTGGGAAGTCAAGCGCGTCGAAAAAGACGGCGACGACTTCAAGGTGGAATCCAGCGAACGGACGCGACGCCTCACCTGCGTGGAAATCGACGGTCGTTGGGTCATTGAAGGCAAGCCTCGCGGTCGGGGCCTCATGTGGTAGCCGCTGGCTACCAAACAAAGCGAACGCATTGTTGGGCACGTTCACCGTCACGCGCAGATGGAAGCGCAACGGGGAGCGTGCCGCCACGCGACGTCGACGTCTCTGGTAGGAGTGTGGAAGCTCAACTCGCGCGGTTGTTTGACCCGGCAGCATCGCCTGCCGCGGGGACCGCCCGAGCCGTGCCGCACACACGCCTACCGGGGACGCCGCTCGTTTCACCGGGCCGACAACGGCGCCGCCGGCGTGGAAAGGGGTATTCCCTCGGGACGCGGGGCATGGAATACTACCGGCATTGGTCGCCGCACCGGTGTGCAATACGCATCCCCAGTGCGGACTCCCGCTCCTTTCGCCCCCAACGAGAACCCGCCTCGACAAGCCGTATCCGGCACTCGGTCGCAGGGACGTGGTTCGTCGGCAGGTGCAGTCACGTCGGATTGCGTTATGGCGCTGCTCAAGGAAAACAAACTCGACCGCGGTTTCCGCGTCTTCCGAAATCCCGTAATGGATGCGCTCAGCCGTGCGCACCCGGCAATTCCCGCGGTGATGTGGCTGCCCGTGGCGGTTTTTTCGCTCGGTCTCGCCGTCTACTTCGGACTCGCCTGGTACCACTTCCTTTGGACGCTGCCCGCGGGCGTGTTGTTGTGGAGCCTGAGCGAATACTGGCTGCACCGTAGCTTCTTTCACTGGCGGCCGAACAACCGTTTGCTCGCGCGGATGCAGTACTGGGTGCACGAGCATCACCACCGCTACCAGGAGTGGGATCGACTCGTGGCGCCGCCGTTGATGTCGCTGCCCATCTTCTTCTTCTTCCTCGGCATTTTCTGGTTCGCCTTCGGCGGCACGCTCGAGGCCATGCCGCACCCGGCCATCTACCCGTTGCTCTCCGGGTTCATCCTCGGTTATCTGGCCTACGACTACACCCACTTCGCCACGCACTTCTGGCCGTGCCGCTCGAAGTGGATGAAGAACCGCCGCAAGCTGCACTTCCAGCATCACTTCGCATTTCCGGACCGCTGGTACGGCATCAGCATGCCGCTGTGGGACTACATCTTCCGTACCCACGTGAAGAAAGGGGAGAAGTCGCGCAACACCACGGCAAGCCGCGAGGAACTCGAGGCGCAGCCGAAGCATGCCATGGATGCGTATGCGGAGTATGTCGCCCAACTCGTCGAGCAGTACGCGGCGGAGGATGCGCGCAAAGAAGAGGCGCAGCAAGCGGTGGAGATTGCCGCGGAGACGCCCATCTCCGGCCGGCTTCCGGAGGTGGCCGCGAACGGTGCGGGCGAGGGGGCCGCGGCGGCACGTGCAAGTGTTAACGGCGGCAACGAAACGGATGTGCCGGCGCCGTCCGAGAAGGCCGGCGATGCCGCTCACGAACCGGCCGGGGCGGCACGAGAAGAAACGTCGTCCGCCAGCGGCTGACCCGGCAGAGGCCCGACTCGCTGACATTCCGTACGCACCGAGTGCAGATTCATGGCTCGCTTCGCTCCACTGTCCCTGAGCCCGTCCTCGAAAGCTGCCGAGCCTGCCGCCTCCGCCGACGCTCCCGCTGCTGTGCCAGAGCCTGCTGTCCCCTCACCGCCGTCACTCACGCGTGTGGAGCCGGAGGAGAGCGCCAACGACTCGTCGCCGGATCTTTCCCTGCCACGCTCAAGCAAGCTTCGTCTCTACGGAGAGCTCGCAAAGATCCGGCTGAACGGCCTCGTCGTCGCAACCACGCTGCTCGGCTTTTTGCTCGTCAGCCACCCCGGCATTGACGCGCCGCTGTTGCTGTGGACGCTGCTCGGCACCGCGTTGCTCGCCGGCGGCTCGGCGACCTTCAACCAGATCCTCGAGGCGCCGCGCGACGCGCTGATGAAGCGCACGCGCACTCGCCCGCTCGTCACCGGCGCCATCTCCCGCCGCGAGGCGACGGCCTTCGGACTCGTCACCTCGTTTGCCGGAACGGCGCTGCTGGTGTGGATGGTCAATCCACTTACCGCGCTGCTCGGCGTAATCACCTGGTTCGTGTACGTCGCGCTGTACACGCCGCTCAAGACACGCAGCACCATCAATACGCTGCTCGGCGGGATTTGCGGCGCTTTGCCCCCCATGATGGGTGTGACCGCGGCGACCGGCGCGCTGACCCTCGAGGCCTGGATCCTCGGTGCCATCTTGTTTGTCTGGCAGATTCCGCACTTCCTCGCGCTTGCCTGGCTGTGCCGGCAAGACTACGCGGCGGCCGGCTACCGCATGCTGCCCTACTACGACCCGCAGGGCCGTGCGACGGCGCGCCAGGCGCTGCTGTACACGCTCGCGTTGCTTCCCCTGACGCTCGTGGTTTCGTTCGTGCAGATTGCCGGCTCGGTTTATTTCGTCG
>SKZP01000079.1 GCA_007127275.1 Planctomycetota bacterium | reverse complement strand
GAGGCGCACGAAGGCGAGCTGAGCGAGAAGCAACGGGAAGAGATCGCCCAGACGGTAAAAAGTGTCCGTGCGTTGCTCGAGGTGGGCTCGCTGGATCAGGCGGCGCAGACCATGCGCGACGCGCTTGCGACGTTGCCGGCGCACGAGGAATTGCTCAGCTTGCAACGCGACGTCGACGGGGCGCGAGCAAGGCAATTCGCCAAGTCCGCGACGCAGCACCTCGAAGCCAAGCAAATCGGCGCGGCCAGCGAGGCACTCGAAGAGGCGACGCAGCTCGCCCCCGACCTCGAGTCGCTTGAGCCGTTGCGTGCGCATCTGCGCAAGCTCACCGCACCGCTCGACGAAAAGGTACAGACGGCGCAGGAGATGATTGCCGACGGCAAGATCAACCAGGCGCTCACCGTCCTGTCCAAAGTGCTCGAGATTTACCCCGGTCACGACGCGGCGCAAGAACTCAAGCGCAAGTGGGAGACGCGCAAGCAGGTTGCCGAGAACGCCGTCAAGCGCGCAGCCGAGGCCCTGCGTACCCGTACCCTCGACAAAGCGGAACGTACGCTACAGACGGGGCTTGAGTCGGTGCCGAATCATCCTCAGCTAGAACAGCTACGGACGCAACTCGAGGCATTGCGTGGCGAGCGGGACAAGCTCGTCGACAAAGCGCGCAAGCTGTTGCAGAACAACCGGCCCGGCGCCGCGGTGCGGGCGTTGGAGAGTGGGTTCTCCCTTCCGCCGGAGGAGGAGAAGGCGAAACGTGTGTACGACCAGGCCCTTGCCGCGCGGAAGAAACACGAGCAGGAGCTTGCCGAAGCCAAGGCCAAGGACGCGGCAAAGGACTACCGCGCCGCCTACGCCGCCTACCGCCGCGCGCTCGGGCACAACAAGGAGTGCAAACCGAGCGCGAAGCGGGTGAACGAACTCGGTGAGCTCGTCGAGAAGATTGAGAAGCTAGCGCGTAAGGCGAAAAAGGTCGCCGATTCGGGGGAATTGCACGAGGCGCAGAGGCTGTGGCAGGCCATCCTCGACGACCTTGCGCCGGGGGATCAGGATATCCAGTCGCGCATGGGAGCCGCCGCGGAGCGTAGCCGCAAGGCCGACCGCTTGTTGGAGAGCGGGACGAAGGCGCTGTCGCGCAAGGATTTTCCGGAGGCCATCAAAGCCTTCGAGCAAGTGCTCGAATTGGGCCTCAACCGCAGCAAAGCAGAAGAAGGGCTCTCCAACGCATGGCTCGCCCTGAAGCGGCGCCGCCGCAGACGTCGCCTGCTTGTCACGACGACCCTGTTTCTTTTGCTGCTCGGCGGAGCCGCCGCCGCAGTGGTCGTGGTCCAATTGGACGAGGCCGAGCAATATGAGGAGGCGCGCAGCCTGCTCGCGCGGGCCGAGCCGCTGGTCGAGCCGCTGGCGACGCTCGAAATGCTCGCGGAGGTGGAGCGCCACCTCTCGGCGTTGCGTGAGGTGCCCTGGGCCAAGGCCCGCGAGCCGCTTGCGCGCACCGAACTCGGCATCACCAACGAGCAGCTCGACGCCCTCGCTGCGGACCTCGACGAGTTCAGCCGACTTGCCCGGGCGCGCGCCGCCGAACTCGACGAACGTTGGGACGAGGCGGCACAGCACTACGAGGCACTCGGCGAGGAAGGCGCTTGGCACCGCGTCCGTTTTGAGGCGCAGCGAGTGGCCGCGCAGCACGACGAAGATATACGTGTGCTGCGTGATCTCGTACGCCGTTGGAAAACGGATGTTGCCTTCGAACGGCTTGTCGCCGACGCCGTGCGCTTGCAGGAAGCGCGTGCGCTCGGCGACGAGATCCTCGAGACGCAAGAGCGGCTGCGGCAATTGGCCGTTCGCTTCGAGGAGGCCACGGCGCAACGCGAGTCTGCCGCGGATGGCGAGCGTGCGGTCGAGGGGAACCACGAGGCGCATACGTGGCCGCAGCTCGCCTCGTTGCCGGCGGCGCAGCGGCGCTTCGTCGACGAGCTGGCGACGGAATTGCAACGGCTCGACGAATTCTTCACGGCCTACCATGCCGTTGAAGACTGGTCCTGGCCCCGTTGGCAACGCCGGTTGGTGAGTCGCGACGAGTTCGACGAACCTTCTCTGGCGCGGCTGGTCGAGCGGCCGTTGAACATTGCGGAGCAGAGCGCTTGGCAGCAACGGTACCACGCGGTGCTCGAGCCGTTGCGCATCTTGCGACAGGTGCTGCCACTGACGGCGGCACACCACGAAGCGTGGCAAAGCTACGAGGCCGGCTGGCAAACGCTTCGCGACGACACCGGCGCCGCACGCATCCCGCTTGCAGAGGCGCTCGAGCAGTGGCAACGCTGTGTCACGCAAATGAATACCCTGCGCGAAGCGGCGAAGGCGGCTTTGCGCGCCGACGCATTCGAGGCGTCGCCGGCACGCGAATACGTCGACACGCTGCGCCGGGCCGCCGACCCGGTGCTCTACCAGCTCGGCTCGGCGGCGCACCCCTCGCAGGGACTGCTCGCCCAACTGCGCGCTCTTCAGGAGGTGGACACTCGTGCTGCGCTGTGGCTTGCCGGCGAACGACCCGGCGAGCCACGCCACGTGGCGTTCGTCTGCAAACAGCCGGCGCGACAGGCGACGTTCGCGCGCTTCGTCGAGGAGGGCTACCTGGAGGTGGAACTGTGGCCGGAGTACCTCGAGGACTTCTCCGAGATGTCGCAAGACTTCCAGCAAAACCGAATTCGGCGAGGCCAGCCGCCTCCGACGCTCTCGCAGCCCGCCTCGGCGGTGCGCGACATCACATGGTACCAGGCAAAGGCATACATACGCTGGCTGCGAACCGAGCAAACCACGCTCAAGCCACGCTTGCCTACAGCGTCCGAACTGCTGGCTTGGTACGAGGCGGACTTCGCGTTGGCCCACGACAAGGGTGGCGAGCCGCTTCGACTGTGGTGCGCCGAGCAAGGGGGCGCGGGCCTCGGCGTCGTCATACGCCTCGACGAACAAGGGTCTCCCGTGACCGAACAGCTTCCGCGTAGCACCAGCGAACGAACGACGCTCACCCTCGTCTACGACCTTCGCGCCGAGCCGGTGGAGCCACCCACATTCGAGTAAGGAGCTACCAGAAAATACCTTCCGGACGTTGAGCGTCACGAGCGAAGGCTATGCAAGGCGGAGAAAGGTGAGCCGCGCAGGCGTGACGAGTCACGTCGAGCAGCATCCACGCCACGCCGATCCCGTGAGCTTGCCGGCGTGCCTCGCGTTTCACGTGCCGGATGGCGTCAGGAGGTGCTGGGCGCGAGCGGGTCAACGAGGCCGGCCTCGGCGAAGCCCTTGGCCCGTAGGCGGCAGGCGTCGCAGTGGCCGCAGGCCTCGCCCGCCGGACTGGGGTCGTAGCAGCTATGCGTGCTTGCAAAGTCGACTCCGAGCCGGTGGCCGAGGCGCACAATTTGGCCCTTGCTTAGCCGCAGCAATGGCGCGTGCACGCTGAATTCCTCGGCGCCACGGCCCTCGACGGCGGCCTTTGTCGCCTGTGCCGCGACTTGTTCGAAGGCTCGCAGAAACGCTGGCCGGCAGTCGGGGTAGCCGGAGTAGTCGAGGGCGTTGACGCCGATGAAGAGGTCCCGGGCGCCGACGACCTCGGCGACGCCGAGCGCCAGGCTGAGAAAGGTGAGGTTGCGGGCCGGGACGTAGGTGAGCGGAATCTCGCTTTCTTCGTCCCGGCGGTTTTTCGGCACGTCGATCGCCTCGTCGGTGAGGGCGGAGCCGCCGAGGCCACCGAGATCGAGCCGTACCGTGCGGTGCGCGGCGCCGTAGGTGGTTGCGAGCCGGCGTGCCGCGTCGAGCTCGAAGGTATGACGCTGCCCGTAGTCGAAGCTGAGCGCCTGGCATGCGAAGCCTTGCGCCGCAGCGAGCGCCAGGCACGTCGCCGAGTCGAGGCCGCCGCTGAGCAATACGACAGCCGGCGCGCCGAGCGCTTGGTCGTTTCGGTCGGTCACGGTCATCATCGGTTGTTGGCTCGAGTCGTTACGTCACGTTCGCCGTCTTCGTTTTCCAATTCAGCCGCCCGGGGTTCAAGCCACTGTTCAACGAACTGCCAGCGGAAAATGCGCGTCGCCGTGGCGCGGATTGACTGCTACACTTTCCTTGCTTCACCACAACCGAGTCGTTGTTCCTCGTCCGCCCAGAGCCCTGCGTCCGCGTCGCTCGCCGCGTCCAAGCCATACCCTGCCATGAGCGCACTCAAATCTCGTACCTACGAAATCCTCTACGGCATTCGCGACGACGACCGGGCGGCCACAATCTTCAGCGTGTTCATACTCACGCTGATTGCCGTCAACGTGCTCGTCGGCATACTCGAAACCGACCGCGGACTGCGCACCGAGATCAACCGCATGCTTGGCTGGGGCGCCGAGCCGGAAGCGGGGGCGCGCTCCTACGGCTTTTTCTTCTGGTTCGAGCTGGTCAGCATCATCATCTTCACGGTCGAGTACGTGTTGCGGCTCTGGTCGGCAACCGCGGATCCGCGGTATGCTGGGGCGGTGCGGGGTCGTTTGCGCATGGCGCGCAAGCCGCTGTTGATCATCGATTTGATCGCCATCCTGCCGTTTTACCTGCAGGCGCTTTTCCCGGGGCTTGATCTGCGGTTCGTGCGGGCGCTGCGCTT